>JADGMZ010000204.1:6254-20230 GCA_015234495.1 Brevundimonas sp.
CCGCGGTCCAGCGGTGACCCATAGCCGCCCAGTCCCTGAGGCCCAGATGGCCGTCGTCGAAGGAGGCGACGAAGGTCTGCATGGCGAAATACCAGTGCTCGTAGCTGTCGGCCGTCTCCGCCCGCTCCAGCGCCAGCGCCAGGCCGGCGTCCAGCCGGGCGTTGAAGCCCGGGTTCTCGACGTCGGCCGGGCCCGGATGGCTGTCGGCGATGATGTCATGGAAGGCCCGGGCGTCATCGCGCAGGGCCTGGCCCCAGTCGGCGGGGGCGGCGACCGGCGTCTCCTGGGCCGAGGCGGCGGAGGCGGCGAGAAGGAGGGCGGCGGCGACGGCGGCGGCAGGCTTCAAGGCAGGGCTCCAGGACTGGTCGCCGCCTTGTGGAACGCCGTCCGGACGGCCGCCACTTAAGACTTGGTAATCCGCCGCAGGGTCGGCGGGTGCGCGTCAATCGCTCAAGTAGCGTCCGGCGCGATCACCGACTAAAGAGCGCTTCTGATGTTCGGCCTCGCCAATCCCGACCGCTTCCTGCGCTTCACCAACCCGCTGACGCCCGTCGTCTGGGGGCTGGCGGTCGTGCTGCTGGCCGTGGCCAGCTGGATGGCCTTCGCCGTGCCCGAGGACTTCCGCCAGGGCGACACGGTGCGCATCATGTTCGTGCATGTGCCCGCCGCCTCGGTGGGTCTTGCGGCCTATGCGGCGCTGGGCGTGTCCAGCTTCTTCGCCCTGGTGTTCCGCCACCCGCTGGCCGACGCCGCCGCCCGCGCCGCCGCCCTGCCCGGCGCCGCCCTGACGGCGCTCGCCCTGGTCACCGGCAGCCTGTGGGGCAAGCCGATGTGGGGCGCCTGGTGGGCCTGGGGCGATGCGCGGCTGATGTCGGTGCTAATCCTGTTCCTGTTCTACCTCGGCTACATGGCCCTGCGCGCCTCCATCGACGACGAGGCCAAGGCGGCGCGGGCCGCGGCGGTGCTGGGCCTGGTCGGCCTGATCAACCTGCCGATCGTGAAATTCTCGGTCGACTGGTGGAACACCCTGCACCAGCCGGCCTCGCTGATCCGCGCCGGGGGCCCGTCGATGCCGGCCGAGTTCCTGACCCCGCTGCTGGCCATGATGACCGCCTACGGCCTGTTCTTCGCCGCCGTCTGGCTGACCGCCATCCGCACCGAGATCGTGCGCCGCCGGGTGCTGTCGATCCGCGCCCGCCGCGCCATGGAAGCCTAGGGGAGGCCTGACCGATGCTCGATCTCGACATGGGCAAATACGCCGCCTTCGTCTGGCCCGCCTGGGGGATCAGCGCGCTGGTGCTGGCGACGCTGGCCGCCCGCGCCGTGCTGGCCGCCCGCCGCTGGCGCGCCGAACTGAAGCGGCTCGAGACCGCCCGTCCGGTCGGGGACTGAGCCATGAATCGCTGGTTCGCCCTCATCCCCCTGCTGGCGCTGGGCCTGCTGGTCGCCTTCGCCGCCCTGCGGCTCGGCGACGTGGCCGGGCGAAACCTCGCCGACGGCCGCAGCGGCAACGCGTACCGGCCCGACGCCCTGATCGGCCAGCCGGTTCCGGAGACGGTCCTGCCCATCCTCACCGGCGCCACGGCCGGGCCGGGGGTGGTCGACCTGAAGACCGCCGGCGTCGGCAAGCCGATGCTGATCAATGTCTTCGCCAGCTGGTGCGCGCCCTGCCGCATCGAGCACCCGCAGCTGATGGCGCTGAAGGCCCGGGGCGTGGCCATCGTCGGCGTCGCCTGGAAGGACGACCCGGCCGCCACCCGCGCCTTCCTCGACGAACTGGGCGATTCCTATTCGATCGTGCTGGTCGACCGCGAGGGCCGCGCCGGCCTCGATCTCGGAATCACCGGCGCGCCCGAGACCTTCGCCGTCGACGCCATGGGCAAGGTTGTGGCCAAGTCGTCCGGTCCGCTTATCGACCAGGCCGAGGCCGACCGGCTGGTCGCCGCCATCCAGGCCCCGCCCCGGCCGCTGCCGACCGCCGTCACGCGCTGATCCGGCCAGCCGGCGACGGCCGTTAACCCTTTCCCGACGGATTTCATTAACCCTGTCGGGATGAGCGCGATTCGTCCTCCCGTTCCCTCGCCGCTGTTCCCGGCGCAGAGCCCGCCGTCGCCGGTCCGGGCCTCGCGCTCGGACTTCTTCCGCGCCGCCCTCGACGGCGTCGGCGCGCCGGCGGCCGCCGCCCCGGACGCTCCGGCCGTCCCGGCGCGCCCCGAGATCGCCGCCCGTTCGGCCGAGGACCGGCCGCAACGCCCCGGCGCCCTGCTCGACATCCGCGTCTGACGCCTCACGCGAAAATGAGGGGCGCGTCTTTCGCGACCGTGGTTATGGTGCGCGCCATGCGCACGAGGGGCTGGATCATCCCTGCGGCGGCCCTTCTGGCCGCCTCTGTCGCGGCCGGGTCCAGCGCCCAGCCGTCGGGCGACCCCACGCCCCGCGCCGAGGGCTCGGGCGAGCCGGTGGTGGTCGAGCTGTTCACCGCCCAGGGCTGCGCCGGCTGTCCCGAGGCCAACACCCGGGTCGAGGCCCTGGCCGACACGCCCGGCGTCATCGCCCTGACCTACGCCGTCGACTACTGGGACTATCTGGGCTGGGCCGACACCTTCGCCCGCCCGGAATTCACCCAGCGCCAGCGCGCCTATCGCCGCCCGCTGAAGCTGCGGGCCGTCGGCACGCCGCAGGTGGTCATAGACGGCCGCCGCCAGGTTCCCGGAGCCGAGGAGGCCGCGCTCAAGGCCGCCGTCGAGGAAGAGGCGGCGCGCCGCGTCTTCCCGCCCGAGATCGAGTTCCGCGAGACCGGCGACCGGGTCGGCGTCGGATCCGGCCGCACCCCCGCCGGCGGGGCCGAGGTGGTGGCGGTGATCTACAGGCCCGGCCCCCAGACGGTCGAGATCGAGCGCGGCGACAACCGCGGCCAGACCGTGCGACAGATCAATGTCGTCCGCGCCGTTCGCGAACTGGGGTCATGGACCGGGCGGCCGGGCCTCTATGACCTGCCGACCGGGCTCGAGCCCGACGAGGCGGTGGCGATTCTGGTCCAGGCGCGCGCCGACCGCCGCATCCTCGCCGCCGCCGTCCTGGCGCCGCGCTGAACCGTCAGCTTTCGTCACTGGCGTCGCTTGAAGCCCCGCGCTCACAGTGCAAGCTTGGCCATCCGCACCCTTGGGTGGAATCACAGGTGACCACATGAGACCGGCGCTGCGTCTGCTGACCGCCTTCGGCCTGGCCCTCGCCTGCGCCGCGCCGCAGGGACCGGCGCGCGCCCAGACTGCGCCGTCCGCGACGGAGACGCCGGAGGCGCGCGCCGTGGCCCAGGTCGTCGTCGCCGCCGAACTGGCCGCCTGGGCCCGGGCCCGCCGCGACCCCGAGGGCCTGCTGGTCGCCGCCCGGATGCTGGACGAGGTGCCGCTGCGCGCCGGGGCCGACGGGGAGCCGGGGCTGGCCCCGGTGCTGACCGCCGCCGGCCTGCGGCAGGAGGCGGCCGCGTTGCGCGACGATCGGGGGGGCGTCGACGAAATCGTGGTCACGGGCACGCGGATTCCCACGGTCGCCGACCGCGCGCGGGCCGAGCGCGAGGCCCGGGATCGCGAGCGGGCCGAACGCGAGGCGCTGGAGCGGGATCGCGCCGAGCGCGCCCAGCGCCAGCCGGTCACGGTTCAGCCCGCACCCGTTCCCGCGGCTCCTCCTCCTCCTCCTCCCCCTCCGCCTCCGCCGCCGGGGGCCTGGGTGGGGGTCGCCTCATCGCCCTTCGGCGAGGGGCCGGTGTCGACCGTCCGCCGGCTGGGCTCGCGCGAGACCTGGAGCTTCGACGTCGACGCCCGCGGCGCCGAGATCCTGCGCATCGCCGCCATCGGCGACGGCGACACCGACGTCGACCTGAGCGTCCGCGACGCCGCCGGCCGGGTGCTGTGCGCCGACGGTTTCGGCGACCACTATCCGGTCTGCACCCTCGCGCCCGACGCGCCGGCCCGGCTACGCGTGCACATCGTCAATCGCGGCGCCCTGTGGACCCGCGTCCAGGTGCTCAGCAACTAGGCCGCCTCGGCGAGCGGCGAGCGGCGAGCCGCCGAGGTTCACGACCCTGCGGACAGGGGATTCAGGCGCCGGCCTTGCGGGCGAAGGAGAGGGCGCCTTCGGCGAGCATGGGGACCTGGGCGGCCATGGACCTGGCGTGGGCCGAGGCGGCGGTGCCGTCGCGGACCCGGCCGGCGATGCCCTGGCAGATGGCCGCCAGGCGGAACAGGTTGTAGGCGAACAGCCAGTCCAGATTCTCCGGCGTCCGGCCGGTCAGGGCCGCATACCGCTCGACCATCTGCGCCACGCTGGGGATGCCCAGCGCCTCGATGTCGGCGCCGGCCAGGCCGTTGCGGGCCGTCGCCGGTATCACCCAGGCGATCAGCAGGTAGGAGAAGTCGGCCATCGGGTCGCCGAGGGTCGACAGTTCCCAGTCCAGCACCGCCCGCACCTCGGGCGTCCCGGGCGCGAGGATCAGATTGTCGAGGCGGAAGTCGCCGTGGACGATCCGCGTCGGCCCCTCCGGCGGCAGGGTCGCGGCCAGGAATTCGATCAGCCGGTCCATGGCCGCGATCGGCTCGATCTCGGAGGCGCGATACTGCTTGGTCCAACGCCCCACCTGGCGTTCGAAATAGTTGCCCGGCCGGCCGTAGTCGCCGAGGCCGATGGCGGCGGGGTCGAAGGCGTGCAGGGCCGCCAGCGTATCGGCCTGGGCATGATAGATGTCGCGCCGCTGGTCCGGGGTCATGCCCGGCAATTTCAGGTCCCAGAGCACCCGGCCCTCGACCTTGTCCATGACGTAGAACATCGAGCCGATCACCGCCTCGTCCGTGCACAGGGCCCACGGCCGGGCGACCGGATAGCCCTGGGCGTGCAGGGCCGAGATGACCCGGAACTCGCGGTCGACGGCATGGGCCGAGGCCAGCAGCGTCCCCGGCGGCTTGCGGCGCAGCACATAGGCCCGATCCGGCGTGGTCAGCTCATAGGTCGGGTTGGACTGGCCGCCCTTGAACTGGCGCACCGTCAGCGGCCCGGCGTAGCCGTCGACATTGGCCGTCAGCCAGTCGCCCAGCCGGGCCTCGTCGAGGGCGTAGCGGGGATCGACCTCCCGCGTGCCGGAGAAGGCGGTCTGGGCGTCCTGGAGGTCGGTCTGGGTCATTGCGCGGCGATGATGGCGGCCCTGACCGCGCCGCGCCAGCCCTTGAGCAGCCGCTCGCGCGCCTCCGTCCCCATGCGCGGCGACCAGCGCGCCGGCGCCTCGGCGGGATGGTCCTCCAGATCGGCGATCAGACCGACCCCGAGCGCCGCCAGCTTCGCCGCCCCCAGGGCGGTCATCTCCTGGAAGGCGGGGCGCTCGACCACGACCTCGCAGATGTCGGCGACGAACTGCATGGCGAAGGCGTTGGCGGTGACGCCGCCGTCGACCTTGAGGACCTTGAGCGGGGGGGCGCCGTCCCTGGCCAGGGCGTCGAGCAGGTCGCGGGTCTGGTAGGCCAGCGCCTCGAGCGCCGCCCGCACCATCTGGGCCGGTCCGCTGTCCCGGGTCAGGCCGACGATGGTCCCGCGCGCCTCCGGCTCCCACCACGGCGCCCCCAGGCCGGTGAAGCCCGGCACCAGATAGACGCCGCCGTTGTCGCTCAGCCCCTGGGCCATGGCTTCCGACTGCCGTGAATCCGAGATCACCTTCAGTCCGTCGCGCAGCCACTGGATGGCCGAGCCGGCCGAGAAGATCGAGCCCTCCAGCGCCCAGGCCGCCTGACCGCCGGCGGCATAGGCCAGGGCGCCGAGCAGGCGGCTGGTCGAGGCCACCGGCGCGGCGCCGACATTGGCCACGAGGAAGGCCCCGGTGCCGTAGGTGATCTTGGCGTCGCCGGCCTTGAGGGCGCCATGTCCCACCAGCGCGGCCTGCTGGTCGCCCGCCGCGCCGTGGATCGGCAGGGGCGCCCCGAACATCGACGGCTCGCAGTCGCCGAGATGATCGTCGCAGTCCCGGATCTCCGGCAGTCCCGCCATCGGGACATCGAACAGCCCGGCGAGGTCGGGCCGCCACTGGCGGGTGGCCAGGTCCATCAGCGAGGTGCGGCTGGCGTTGGTGGCGTCGGTGACGTGACTGGCCCCGCCGGTCAGCTTCCAGATCAGCCAGGTCTCGATGGTGCCCAGCTTGACCTCGCCGCGCCCGGCCCGCTCGCGCGAGCCCGGGACCGCATCCAGCAGCCAGGCGAATTTGGAGGCCGAGAAATAGGGGTCGAGGATCAGGCCGGTCGCCGCCTGCACCGCCGGCTCATGGCCCGCGGCGGCCAGCCGGCCGGTCACATCCGCCGTGCGCCGGTCCTGCCAGACGATGGCGCGGTGCAGAGGCTCGCCGGTGGCGGCGTCCCAGATCACCGAAGTCTCGCGCTGGTTGGTGACGCCGACGGCGGCGAACCGCCCGACCCCGCCCGCCTTGCGGACCACCTCGCGGCAGGTCTGCAGGGTCGCGGCCCAGATCTCGCCGGCGTCGTGCTCGACCCAGCCGGGCCGGGGGAAATGCTGGGTCAACTCGATCTGGCTGACCGCCACGGGGCGCAGCGCCCCCTCCGGGGCGCATTCGAAGGCGATGGCCCGGGTCGAGGTGGTGCCCTGGTCGATGGCGAGAATGAGGGACTTCATCGGGGCAGGTTAGAGCGGCGGTCGCCAGACTCAACCAGCCATCGCGGCGAAGCCGCAGCCCTCGAGCCTCGAGTTCCGGGGGCCGGGAGGTTCATCACAACGAACCTTCCAACCTTGAAGGCCGGCTTCGCCGGGAGGAAATCACGCGCTATGGGTCACCCATGCACATCGCCTCCTTCGCCGGCGTTCAGGACGCCGCCCGCCAGATCGCCGGCCACGCCGTCCGCACCCCGCTGATCGAAAGCCCGGCGCTGAACGAGACACTGGGCGGCCGGGTGCTGCTCAAGGCCGAGACCCTGCAGCGCGCCGGGGCCTTCAAATTCCGCGGCGCCTGGAACCGCATCAGCCGCCTGACCGCCGACGAACTGAAGCGCGGGGTGGTGGCCTATTCCTCCGGCAACCACGCCCAGGCCGTGGCCTGCGCCGCGCGGATGATGGGGGCTCCGGCGGTCATCGTCATGCCCGCCGACAGCCCGAAGGTAAAGGTCGAGGGGGTCCGACGCTTCGGCGGCGAGGTGCGCCTGTACGACCGCTACGCCGAGAGCCGGGAGGCCATCGGCGAGGAGATCGCCCGCACCCACGGCTGTGTCCTCGTCCGCCCCTTCGACGATCCCTTCGTCATCGAGGGCCAGGGCACCATCGGACTGGAGATCCTGGAGGATGCCGGGGCCCGCGGCCTGTCCCTGGACCAGCTGGTCTGCGGGGCGTCGGGCGGCGGCCTGATCGCCGGGATCAACCTGTCGATGGCCGCCCTGTCGCCCGCTACGCCGGTGATCGGGGTCGAGCCCGAGCACTACAACGACACCCAGCTGTCCCTCGCCGCCGGCGAGCGCATGACCCACCCGCCGGCGCCGGGAACCATCTGCGACGCCCTGATGACCGACCGCCCCGGCGAGCTGACCTTCCCGATCAACCGGCGGCTGGAGCGGGTCGAGACCGTCTCGGACCGGGAGGTCGCCGAGGCCGTCCGCTACGCCTTCCGCGCCCTCAAGCTGGTGGTCGAGCCGGGCGGCGCCGTGTCGCTGGCGGCGCTGCTGGCCGGCAAGGTCGAGGCGCGGGACCGAACCACCGCCGTGGTCCTGTCCGGCGGCAACATTGACCCGTCGCTGTTCGCGGCCATCATCGAGGATCGTTTCGATCCGCAGACCTGGGGGACGTCCGCATGAGCCGCACCGAACGCAAGGGGACGCCGACGGCGGTCGCCGACCTGCCCGGCCTGATCGGGCAGGAGATCGGCGTCAGCCGCTGGATCACCATCGACCAGGTCCGCATCGACGCCTTCGCCGAGGTGACCGAGGATCGCCAGTTCATCCACATCGACCCGGAGGCGGCGAAGGCCACGCCGTTCGGCGGGACCATCGCCCACGGCTTCCTGACCCTCAGCCTGCTCTCGGCCATGACCTATGACGCCGTGCCGCCCCTGGAAGGGGCGGTGATGGGGGTCAACTACGGCTTCGACAAGCTTCGCTTCCTCGCCCCCGTGATGTCCGGTTCGCGGGTCCGCGGCCGCTTCAGACTGCTCTCCGCCGAAGACAAGGGCGGCGGCCGCTGGTTGCTCAAGCACGAGGTCACGGTCGAGATCGACGGCGCGGAGAAGCCGGCCCTGATCGCCGAGTGGCTGGGGATGCAGGTGGTGGGCGGCTGATTGAAAATGGTCAGACTTTCGACTATATTTCGATCATGACCCGCGTCTCCGTCTCCGAAGCCAAGGCCCGCTTCACCGAATTGCTCCGCAAGGTCGAGGGCGGCGAGGAGGTCGTGGTCACGCGGCATGGCAAGGAAATCGCGCAGATCGGGCCGCGCCGCCGCAAACCCACGCCTGCGGAAAAGCTGGCGGGAATTCGAAGGGCGCAGGCGCTGGCCGAGGGCAAGTTCGAGCCCGGCTTCTCCGCCGCGCGTAGTCAGGACTTCCTCTATGACGACGACGGCCTGCCCGGTTGATCGTCGTCGACACCTCGGCGCTGATCGCGGTCGCGGCGAACGAGCCTGAAGCCGCCGCCTGCGAGGCCGCGTTGATCGCCAATGACCTGCTGCTGTCTGCGGCGACATTGGCCGAAACGCTGATCGTGGCGCGGCGTAAGCAGGTCGAGGACAGCGTCCAGGTCCTGCTCGACAGCCTGGGTCCCGAGGTGATCGAGGTGAGCGAAGGCCTCGCCGTCATGGCGGCCGAGGCCTATGGGCGTTGGGGAAAGGGCGTCCATCCGGCCCGGCTGAACTACGGCGACTGCTTTAGCTACGCCTTGGCCGCGCTGTATGAATGTCCCCTGCTCTACCTCGGCGACGACTTTGCCCGAACGGATATTCGAAGCGCCCTTGCCTGAGCGGCGTCAACCTCCGCCGACGCCCTCGACCACCCGGCCCGAGCCCTCGCAGGTCGGGCACGGCCGGTCGCCAATCAGGCCGGTTCCGTTGCAGCCGGGGCAGATGTTCTCTCCGGTTCCGGGCGTGCCGGGCTCGGCCTCGTCGCCGGGAGCGGGGGTGAGAGGGACTTCCGTCATGCCGGCATAACGCCCGGCCCGCGGGGAGGGTTCACTCCTCGCCCAGACACCTCAGCGCCACTTCGAGGTTCCGCAGCCCGTCCTCGCCGGTGACCGCCGGCGGTTCGCCGGTGCGGATGGCGTGGGCGAAGGCTTCAAGCTCCTTCTTCAGCGGCTCGGCGGGCCAGCTCATCACCCCGCGGGTGGAGTAGCTGCCGTCCGGCTGCTGGCCGAAATATTCGGTCACCTGACGGGTCATCAGGTCGGCGACGACGAACTTGTTCTGCGTCGCCACCTGCAGGGTGCGCACCTTGTAGGGGGTGACCCAGTTGGTGGTGATGTGGGCGATGACGCCATTGGCGAGCCGGAACTGCAGCAGGGCCGTGTCCTCGCGCTCGGCGCGGGTGCGGGCCAGCTGCGGCTGAACCTCGACGATCTCCGAGTCGGTCAGGTGGCGGATGATGTCGATGTCGTGGACGGCCAGGTCGATGACCACCCCGACCTCGCCCATCCGCGGCGGGAAGGGGCCGACGCGGGTGATCTGGATGGAGATGATGTCGTCGCCGTCGATGGCCCGCTTGACCGCGTCAACCGCCGGGTTGAAGCGCTCGACCTGGCCGACCATCAGCACCCGGCTGTTGGCCCTGGCCGCGTCGATCATGCGCTGGGCGTCGGCGACCGTCGCGGCGATCGGCTTCTCGACCAGCACGTGGACTCCCTTCTCCAGCAACCCGACGGTCAGGTCGGCGTGGGTGCGGTTGGGCGTGGCCACCACGGCGGCGTCCAGGCCCGCGCCGACGAAGGCCTCGGTGGTGGTCACCGGCGTGGCGCCGTAGGCCTCGGCGACGCCCTCGGCGGTCAGGGCGTCGGGGTCGAAGACGTGGGTCAGCTCGACGTCGCGGATGTCGGTCAGCACGCGGGCGTGATTGCGCCCCATGACGCCGACGCCGGCGACGCCGAACTTGAGGACGGGCTCGTGAGCAGTCATGCGGATCAGCCCTTGAAGGAAGCGAGGGCGGCGATGATGCGGTCCTGGGTGGCCGCGTCGAGATCGGAGTGCATCGGCAGGCTGATCACCCGGTCCTTGAGCCGCTCGGTGACCGGCAGCCCCTGCGGCCCTCGCGGATACCGCTCATAGGCCGGCTGCAGGTGCAGCGGGATCGGATAGTAGACCGCCGTCGGCACGCCCTGTTCCTTCAGATGCGCGGCCAGCCCGTCCCGGTCCTCGTGCTCGATGGTGTACTGGGCCCAGTTGGAGACATTGCCCTCGGGCACGTCGGGAACCGCCGCCACGTGCGAGCGCAGGCCCGTGTTGTAGCGAGCGGCGATGCGGTTGCGCCATTCGATCTCCTGGCCGAAGACTTTCAGCTTCTCGATCAGCACCGCCGCCTGGATGGTGTCCAGCCGGCTGTTCAGGCCGATGCGCATGTTCATGTATTTGGGGTCGTGGTCGAAGGTCTTGCCTTCCAGATCCCGCGCCACCGCCTTGCCGTGCACCCGGATCGAGTCGATCAGCTGGGCCAGGTCGTCGTCGTTGGTCAGCACCGCCCCGCCGTCGCCGTAGCAGCCCAGCGGCTTGGCCGGGAAGAAGCTGGTGGTGGTGATGTCAGCCCATTCCAGCGGATGTTTGCCGTCGATGGTGCAGCCGAAACCCTGGGCGGAGTCGGAGATCAGCTTCATCCCGTATTTGTCGCAGATGGCCCTGATCGCCGGATAGTCGGCGGGCTGGCCGAACAGGTCGACGGCGATGACCACGCGCGGCTTGAGCTTGCCTTCCTTCAGCACCGCCTCGACCGCCGCCTCCAGGTGGCCGGGGTCCATGTTGTAGGTCCTGGCATCGACATCGACGAACACCGGCACGGCGTGGAACCACGGCACGATCTCGGCGGTGGCGGCGAAGGTGAAGCTGGGCACGAACACCGCGTCGCCATGGCCGATGTCCCAGGCCATCAGCGGCAGGGCCAGGGCGTCCGTGCCGTTGGCGCAGCCCAATGCGTGCTTCGCCCGCCCGAAGGCGGCGAGATCCGCCTCGAACTGGCGGACCTGAGGCCCCATGACCCAGGCGCCGCCGACCACGGCCTCTTGGACGGCGGCCTCGATGGCGCCGTTGAGCCGCAGCCTCTGGGCCTGAAGGTCGATGAAGGGGAGGGTCATGCGGCGATCTCCGATGATGCGCGGACGCAGGCGGCCCCAGGAACAACGCCCGGCCGCTGGGGGCGCTCCCTATCAAATCCGTCCCGCCAGCGCCAAACCCCCGCGGGTCACTTCCCGTGACGGCTTGCAACGACAGCGTACGGCGGCGTATGCCCGGCCCATCATGACATCCGGCGTTCCCGCCGTCTTCCTCGATCGCGACGGCGTGCTGATCGAGGATAGCGGCTACCCTCATCTGGACGAGCATCTGCGCTTCATCCCCGGCGCCTGCGAGGCCGTGCGCCGCCTGAACCAGCTCGGGTATCTGTGCGTCGTCGTGACCAACCAGTCCGGCGTCGCCCGCGGCCTGTTCAGCGAAGACCAGATGAAGGCCTTCAACGCCCTGCTGGTGCGGCGCATGGCGGCGAAACAGGCCGTGATCGGCGCGGTCTACGCCTGCCCCTATCACGCCGACGCCCTGGACGAGCGCTACCGCCATCCCGACCATCCTGACC
This sequence comes from Brevundimonas sp., assembly GCA_015234495.1. Lineage (GTDB taxonomy): Bacteria > Pseudomonadota > Alphaproteobacteria > Caulobacterales > Caulobacteraceae > Brevundimonas. The sequence goes on from JADGMZ010000204.1 coordinate 18,043, forward strand.
GCAAGCCGAGCCCCGGCATGATCCTGCGCGCCATCGAGGAGCGTCATATCGACCCGGCCCGGTCGTTCCTGATCGGCGACCAGCCCACCGACCTCGAGGCCGCCCGCCGCGCCGGCATCCCCGGCTTCCGCTTCGAGGGGGGAGACCTCGACCGGTTCGTCGTCGACCTGCTCGGCCATTGATGTAATTCGTCCGCCGATGAATAACTCTGGCGGACACCGCCGGAGCCCCGCATGACCCAGATCTTCGCCGACCGCCTCTGGACCAGTCCGGACGGACTTCGCCTGTACGCCCGCGACTATCCGGCCGCCTCCGGCCCGGCGAAACTGCCGGTGATCGCCATCCACGGCCTGACCCGAAACTCGGCCGACTTCGGCGCCATCGCCCCCCTGATCGCCCAGAGCGGGCGCCGCGTTCTGGCCATCGACGTGCGCGGCCGCGGCCGGTCGGACCGGGCCCTCGACCCGATGACCTACCAGCCGGCCAACTACGCCCAGGACGTGCTGGCCCTGATGGAGCAGGCCGGTATCGCCCGCGCCGTCTTTCTCGGCACCTCCATGGGCGGTCTGATCACCATGGCGCTGGCGGCCATCCGCTCGAAGGTCATCGCCGCGGCCATCATCAACGACGTCGGGCCAGAGGTGGCGCAGGAGGGCCTCGCCCGCATCGCCGCCTATTCCGGCCAGCCGGTCGACACGCCCGGCTGGGCCGAGGCCGCCGCCTATGTGAAACAGCACAACGCCATCGCCTTCCCGCACTATACGGACGCCGACTGGGACGCCTTCGCCCGGCGGGTGTTCAGGATCGGAACGGAGGGCGCGCCGGTGCTCGACTACGACCCGGACATCGCCGTGCCGATCCGCGCCGCCGGCGCCAAGGCGCTGGTTCCCAACCTGTGGCCGATGTTCGGGCGGCTGACCCGGGCCCGCCCGGTGCTGCTGGTGCGCGGCCAGACCTCCGACCTGCTCAGCGAGGCCATCGCCGCCAAGATGAAGAAGCGGGCGCCGAACATGGATTTCGTCGAGGTCCCCGGCGTCGGCCACGCCCCCATGCTCGACGAGCCGGAGGCCAAGGCGGCGATCTTCCCGTTCCTGGGGGAGGTGGACTAGCGGGGCATCAGGCAGCAGGCAGCAGGCAACAGGGTACGGACGTGTCCGTCCCCACCCGCGTCTCTTCCTGCTGCCTGCTTCCTGTTGCCTGCTGCCTCACTCCGGCACATTCGCCTCAAGCTCATCCAGCCACACCCGCGCCGTACTGTCCGAGGGGGCTCGCCAGTCTCCGCGCGGGGACAGCGAACCGCCCGTCACCACCTTCGGTCCGTTCGGCAGGGCCGAGCGCTTGAACTGCGAGGTCTGGAAGAAGCGGACGAGGAATTTCCGCAGCCAGTGCTTGATGGTCGGCAGGTCGTATTCGATCCTCTCCTCGTCCGGCGTTCCCGCCGGCCAGTCGCCGCGGGCGGCGTCCTTCCACGCCTGATGCGCCAGCCAGGCCACCTTCGACGGCTTGAGGCCGAAGCGGGTGACGTAGAACAGGAAGACGTCGTTCAGGGCGTAGGGCCCAACCGTCCCCTCGGTCGACTGGATTTGACCATCCTTCGCCGGCACCAGCTCGGGCGAAATCTCGGTGCCGAGAATGCTGCGCAGGATCGGCGAGACCGCCTCCCCCACCACGGCCCGGTCGGCCACCCAGCGGATCAGGTGCCGCATCAAGGTCTTCGCCACCCCGCCGTTGACGTTGTAGTGGCTCATGTGGTCGCCGACGCCATAGGTGGCCCAGCCCAGCGCCAGCTCCGACAGGTCGCCGGTGCCCAGCACGAAGGCGCCGTTCTGGTTGGCCAGCCGGAACAGATAGTCGGTGCGCAGCCCCGCCTGGACGTTCTCGAAGGTGATGTCGTGCACCGGCTCGCCCCGGGCGAACGGATGGCCGATGGCCTCCAGCATGGTCGTGGCGGTCGGCCGGATGTCGATCTCGGCGCCCGTCACCCCCAGCGCCTTCATCAGCGCCCAGGCGTTGGACTTCGTCCCCTCCGATGTCGCGAACCCCGGCATGGTGTAGCCGAGAATACCCGTCCGCGGCAGGCCCAGCCGGTCGAAGGCGCGGCAGGCGACCAGCAGGGCCTGGGTCGAATCCAGCCCGCCGGAGACGCCGATGACGAGGCGCTCGCCATTGGTCGCCTTCATCCGCCGCA
>JADGMZ010000205.1 GCA_015234495.1 Brevundimonas sp.
GTGCTGGCTTCGGCCAGCCCGCGCCGCGTGGAGTTGCTGGCGCTGGTCGGGATCGTTCCCGACCGAATCGAACCCGCTGACATCGACGAAAGCCCGCTCAAGGACGAGACGCCGCCGCGGCTGGCCGCCCGGCTGGCCATCGCCAAGGCGGAAGTGGTGGCCGCCCGCTCGCCCCGGGCCGTGGTGCTGGCCGCCGACACAGTGGTGGCGGTGGGCCGCCGGCTGCTGGAGAAGGCCGCCGACGAGGCCGAGGCCGTCCGCTTCCTGAAACTGCTGTCGGGCCGCAATCACAGGGTCTTCACGGGCGTCGCGGTCGCCGCGGGCGGAGCGATCCGGCATCGGGTAGTCGAGGCGCGGGTCAGCTTCAAGGTGCTGTCCGAGGCCGAGATCGCCGCCTACGTCCGTTCGGAAGAATGGCGGGGCAAGGCCGGCGGCTATGGAATCCAGGGCCGGGCCGGAGCCTTCGTGACGCGAATCGTCGGCAGCTATCCGGCCATCGTCGGCCTGCCGCTGCATGAGACCGTCAACCTGCTGGCCGGGGCCGGCTGGCGGGCGGAGTGAGCGGGCCGGAGGCCTTCCTCGACGAGACCCCCGGCGAGGTCCGGGGCGTCGTGGTCCGCGACGGCCGGTTCGAGCGGCTGATCATCCACAGGGACAGCGACGTCGCCGAGCACCGGCTGGGGGCGCGGTCGGTCGGGCGCGTCGTCGCCGTCGACGGCGGGCTGAAGGGGGCGTTCGTCGACCTGGGCGCGGGCGAGCCGTTCGGCTTCATCGGGCTGCGCAAGGCCGACCGGGTCGCCGTCGGCGACCGGCTGGAGGTCGAGGTCGCGGCCGAGCCGCGCGAGGACAAGGGGCCGACGCTGCGGCTGGTCGGGCCGGGGGAGGGGACCCCGCGGCTGCTGACGGCGGGGCCGACGGCGGCGGAATGGCTGGCCCGGCTGGCCTCCGGGGCGGCGCCGGTCACCGGGGCCAAGGCGATTCGGGCGGCCATGGAGGCCGAGGAGGAGGCGCTGGCCCCCGGGGCGCTGTTCAAGCATCTGGGCGTGCGGCTGGCGGTGGAGCGGACCCGGGCGCTGGTGGCCGTGGACATCGATCATGCGGCGGCGCCGGGGCGAGGCGGGCGGCCTGCGCCAGCCTGATCGGGCTGAAGGGCTGGGGCGGGCTGGTGGCGGTCGACCTGGTCGGCGTCGGCCACGACGGGGCGGCGATGCTGGCCGCGGCAAGGGCGGCGTTCGGGAGCGATCCCGAGATCGTCTTCGGGCCGGTCAACCGTTTCGGCGTGCTGATGCTTTCGCTGCCGTGGCGGACGAGCCCGGTCGAGACGCGGCTGTGGGGTCCCGACGGCCGGCCGACGCTGGAGACCCGGGCTCTCGATGCGGTGCGGCGGCTGAGGCTGGCGCTGGCGGAGGACACGGCCTCGCCCTATCTGACCCTGCGTGGCCCGCCCGCCGTGGCCGCGGTGGCCGGGCCGCTGGCGGCCAGGCTGGGGCCGCGGGCGCGGGTGAAGGCCGATCCGGCGCTGCCGGACGGTGTGGAAATCGATGAAGGCTGAAGCGATGGCGACCTGTCCCATCTGCCGGCGGGCGCCGGCGGACGCGAAATACAAGCCGTTCTGCTCCAAGCGCTGCGCCGACGTGGACCTGCAGCGCTGGTTCACGGGCTCCTACGCCATTCCCGGCCCGCCCGCGGACGGCCCGTCGCGGGATGATGACGAAGGCTGAGATGACCGCTGGACACCGGAAAACGGCTCGCCTATAGACGCCGCTCCCGCGAATGGACGCCTCGCCTGGGTAGCTCAGTTGGTAGAGCAGCGGATTGAAAATCCGCGTGTCGGTGGTTCGAATCCGCCCCCAGGCACCATCGCCCCGGACGCCGCCGCGACCCGGCGACGCCCCATCATGAAAATGTCGCTTTCGGCCGGAATCCTCGGCATTGGACGCGCTTGCTCTCCCGCAAGGGGAAAAGCGCCGTTGCGCACTTGACGCTCTGGTAAGCGTTCGCCAAAGGAGCTTGACCGCTTTCCTTGGCAAGCGGTCGGCGGCGAACGGAAACTTCCATTCCCGCACCGTCGACACCGCCCCGGGAGCCGACAGGCAACCGGAAGCGTCAGGAGGCGTTCCGCAGACCGGGGTTCCGCAAGACCCCCGGGATGCAGACGAGATTTTCATGGAGGGGCGGGCGTCTGCGGCCGTTTCTCAGGGTTCCACGAGTCAGACCAAAAAGCAGGAACTGGCGAACTATGCTCGATATCAAGAAGACCAACATCCTCCTGGCCATGGCCGGCGCCGCCGTGCTTATGGCCGGTACGCCGGTCCTCGCGCAGGATGCCACCACCCCGGCTCCGGCCGAAGCCGCCGCTGCTGCGCCGGCCGACGCCGCCGCTCCCGCGGCTACCCCTGAAGCGGCTCCGGCCGCCGAAGCCACCCCGGCCCAGGTCGGCGGCGAAAGCCACGGCAAACTGACCCCCGCGCGCATGTTCATGGACGCGGACATCGTCGTTAAGGTCGTCATGATCGGCCTGCTGCTCGCCTCGGTGTTCACCTGGGTGATCCTGCTGATCAAGCTGTTCGAGTTCGGTTCGCTGAACCGCGCCACCGACCGCTTCCTGGAATCCTTCCGTCAGACCCGCACGATCGCCGACATGCGTCGCGTGGCCACCTCGGAAGAGTTCGAAGGCAACCCGCTGGCCGACATGGCCGCCGCGGCCACCGACGAAGTCGAACTGTCGCGTCAGGCGGGCCTGTCGGTCACCGGCGATCACCGCGACTCGGCGCTGATGCGCGCCCAGGCCGCCGTCTCGGCGGTTCAGTCGGGCCTGGCCAAGCGTCTGTCGGGCGGCCAGCAGTTCATGGCCTCGACCGGTTCGACCGCACCGTTCATCGGTCTGTTCGGCACGGTGTACGGCGTCATGAACTCGTTCATCGGCATCGCCAACACCAACACGACCAACCTGGCCGTCGTCGCCCCCGGCATCGCCGAGGCGCTGCTGGCCACCGGCATCGGCCTGTTCGCGGCCATCCCGGCGGTGATCTTCTACAACTACTTCAACACCCGTATCGCGGCGTACGGCACCCGTTCGGACGGCTTCAACGCCGAGCTGATGAACGCCGTGTCGCGTAACCTCGACAAGGGGGCGTAAGCAGCATGGCCGCCAAACTTTCCGGTGGCGGCGGCGGCAAGTACGCCATCGAGCAGAACAGCGAGATCAACGTCACGCCGTTCGTGGACATCATGCTTGTCCTGCTCATCATCTTCATGGTGGCGGCCCCGCTCGCCACCGTGAACGTTGAGGTGAAACTGCCGGTCGCGGTCGCGCCGATGCAGGCCAACCCGCCGAAGCCGTTCTACGTCTCGATCCAGGCCAACTCGCGCGTCTACATCGGCGACAACGAGGTGGACATCGACGCTGTCGGCACGGAACTGCTCGACCTGATCGGCAACAAGACGCCGTCGGACGAACGGATCTTCATCCGTGCGGACCAGACGACCCGGTACGGCGATTTCATGCAGGTCATGAATTCGCTTCAGGACAGTGGTTTCTACAGCGTCGCCCTGGTCGGCGAAGACCAGTCGGCACAGTAGGAGCGGTGAGAACATGACTGAAGTCGAATATCATCGCAGCCTCTACGACCCGCCGAAGCAGAAGGGCATTTTCGGGGTTCCCCCGCATGTGTTCATCGCCTCGGTGGTGGTTGTCTGCCTGTTCTTCGCCCTGCTGGCGTTCTACTTCATCAACGCCCAGTTCAAGCTGCGCGAGGTGAACTACTCGGACGACGCGGTCGAGGTCGAACTGATCGAACCGATCCCGCCGCCGCCACCGCCCCCGCCGCCGCCGCCGCCGCCGCCCGAAACGGCGCCGCCG
>JADGMZ010000206.1:0-2292 GCA_015234495.1 Brevundimonas sp.
CCGTCCGGCAGGACGGCCTCGATCCCCAGCACCAGGTCGCGCATCACCCCGTAACGCAGCACGGCGGTTCCGCCCGCGTTGGTCGAGATGACCCCGCCGATGGTGGCGCTGCCTTCGGCGGCGAGGCTGAGCGGAAACATCCGGCCGGCGGCGGCGGCGGCCTGTTGGGCTTCCAGAAGGGCGACGCCGGCCTCGACGGTCATGGCGTCATCGTGGGGCGTCACGTCGCGGACCTCGCGGAGCTTGCGGGTCGACAGCAGGACCTCGCCAAAGGGAATCTGCCCGCCAACGAGCCCGGTGTCGCCGCCCTGGGGGACGATGGCGACGCGGTGGTCGGCGCAGACGCGGACGGCGGCGGCGACCTGCTCGGTAGTGCGCGGGGTCAGCATGAGCGGCGTGTGGCCTGTCCAGCGGTTGCGCCATTCGGTCAGCCACGGCGCGATCTCGTCCGGATCCGCGGTCCAGCCGCCGTCGCCGAGGGCGGACTTGAGGGCGGCGAGGGCTGCAGCGGAGGGCGGGCTCATGAGGCCGGTTGTGTCAAAGTCGTGGGCGGGGTGGAAGGGCCAAGCTACCATGCCGACCATGTCGCCTCCCCTTCCCGCCTCCCTGCCCGCCCCCGTCCCTTGCGTCGGCGTCGTCTGCCTGCGCGGCGACGAGGTGCTGCTGATCCGGCGCGGACGACCGCCGAAACAGGGCGAATGGAGCCTGCCGGGCGGGCGGATCGAACCCGGCGAGCGGGCGATGGACGCGGCCCTGCGCGAACTGCGCGAGGAGACCGGCGTCGAGGCCGAGATCACCGGCCTGGTCGACGTCGTCGACGGCCTCTTCCCCGAAGCCGGGCGCCACTATGTGCTGATCGACTACGCCGCCCGCTGGCTGTCCGGCGATCCGGTGGCCGGAGACGACGCCCTGGAAGCGCGCTTCGTGACGCTGGATCAGGTCGGCGCCCTGATCGATTGGGGCGAGACGCGGCGGGTGATTGAAATGGCCGCGACGGCCTCGCGCCGCTGAATCATTACAGGGAGTTCATGAACCAGCGTCCGGTTTCGCTGGCGACAGGCCGCCCGGATGCTAACCTTGAGGAGAATTGGGAGGCCCATCATGAGTTATTTCGCCATCGCCCTGGTCGTTCTGGCGATCGTGCTGTTGTTCAGCGTTGTGAAGATCGTGCCGCAAGGCCGTGAATTCACAGTGGAACGCTTCGGCAAATACACCCGCACCCTGACCCCGGGCATCAGCCTGCTGACGCCCTTCGTGGAACGGGTCGGCCGGCGCATGAACATGATGGAGCAGGTCCTCGACGTGCCCCAGCAGGAGGTCATCACCAAGGACAACGCCATGGTGAAGGTCGACGCCATCGTCTTCATCCAGGTGATGGAGGCCGCGGCCGCGGCCTATCGCGTTGAGAACCTGCCCTACGCCATCACCCAGCTTTGCATGACCAACCTGCGGACGGTGGTCGGCTCGATGGACCTCGACGAGGTGCTGTTCCAGCGCGACAACATCAACTCGCGCCTGCTGACCGTGATCGACGCGGCGACCGAGCCGTGGGGCGTCAAGGTCAACCGCATCGAAATCAAGGACCTGACCCCGCCGGCGGACATCACCAACGCCATGGCCCGCCAGATGAAGGCCGAGCGTGAGCGTCGCGCCGTCATCACCGAGGCCGAGGGCGAGAAGCAGGCCGCCATCGCCCGCGCCGAGGGGGCCAAGCAGTCGGCCATCCTGCAGGCCGAGGGCCGCAAGGAAGCCGCCTTCCGCGACGCCGAGGCGCGCGAACGCGAGGCCGAGGCCGAAGCCCGCGCCACCGCCATGGTGTCCGAGGCCATCGCCCGCGGCGACGTCAACGCCATCAACTACTTCGTGGCCCAGAAATACGTCGAGGCCTTCGCCGAACTGGCCCGCAATCCGACGCAGAAGACGGTCATCGTCCCGGCCGAGATGTCCGGCCTGGTGGGCACCATCGCCGGCCTGGGCGAACTGGTCGGCCTGGCCAAGGAGCAGCAGCAGGGCCGCACCGACGGCCGCGCCGCCGCGGCGTCACCGGCCCGTTCGACCCCGCCCCGTCCGCCGCGCGGCTCGGTTCCGAGGACCTGACCGATGGACGCCCTGATCGATCTTCATACGGCCCAGCCCTACTGGATCTGGCTGGCCATCGGCGTGGTCCTGCTGGCGGTCGAGGCTGCCTTCTCGACCGAATGGCTGTTGTGGCCGGCGGTGGCGGCCGGGGTGGTGGCGGTGGTCACCGCCCTGGGCCTGCCGCTGGGTCTGCTGGGCGAGGTGCTGCTGTTC
>JADGMZ010000206.1:2302-3856 GCA_015234495.1 Brevundimonas sp.
GCTGACGGTGGCGGCCACCCTGCTGTCGCGCCGGCTGATCCAGCGGGTCAATCCGTCGGATCACCCCGACATCAACGCCCGTGACAGCCGCCTGATCGGCCAGCGGGCGCAGGTGATCCAGGCCTTCGTCGACGGCCGCGGCCGGGTGTTCGTCTCCGGGGCCGAATGGGTCGCCGAGATTGAGGGGGCGGCGCCGCTGGCCGGCGAGAGCGTGATCGTCGAGGCGATGGACGGGTCGAAGCTGAAGGTGCGGGCGGCTTGATCGCGGTTCTGGCGTCTCTCCTGGCGGCCTGCGTGCCGCTCACCGAGGCGGATCGCTTCGGGTACATCCGCTTCGACGAGCGCCTTGGAGACGACGACCCCCGGTTCGCCCCCGCCGTATGCGACGAAGACGGATGTACGGGTCATGATCGGTCCGGCGTTGAGTACCGCACGGATGGCGAGTGGATTACGAACAAGACCGTGCATGGCCCCGGGCCTTCGTCGGCCTTCGAGGACCGGCTCGAACCGGAGGAGCCCGGCAGCCGGGTCCTGACGGCAGTGGTCTGTCCATGGGGCAGCGGAATGTGGCTGAGACTCGACCTGACGGCCGCGGACCGTCCGGTCTACGGCCTGTACGCTCAGCCCTGACCCTTCATCTCGTCGATCCCCCGGTTGGCGAGGCCGTCAGCGCGTTCGTTCAATTCGTGCCCGGCGTGGCCCTTGACCCAGTGCCATTTGACGTCGTGCCGGGCGCGGGCGGCGTCGAGGCGTTTCCACAGGTCCTCGTTCTTGACCGGCTTCTTGTCGGCGGTCTTCCAGCCCCGCGCCTTCCAGCCCCGGATCCATTCGGTGATGCCGGTCATGACGTATTTGCTGTCGGTGTGCAGGTCGACGCGGCAGGGCCGGGTCAGGGCCTCCAGCGCCATGATGGCGGCCATCAGCTCCATGCGGTTGTTGGTGGTCAGCCCCTCCCCGCCCCACAGCTCCTTTTCGTGACCACCGCCGGTCTGCAGCACAGCGCCCCAGCCGCCGGGGCCGGGATTCCCGCGGCAGGCGCCGTCGGTGTGGATGATCACGTGACTCATGCGCGGCTCCCTATCAGGTTCGCTTGGCGTCGCGCCACTGAACGGCCTATATGCGGGACCATGTTTTTCGGCCGGGGCAATACCGCTCCGGCCAGCGAATAGAGATTGAGCCGCCATGCAGCCCGGTATCTGGCAAATCCTCATCATCGCCGTCCTCGCCCTGCTGCTGTTCGGCGGGCGCGGCAAGATTTCGGGCCTGATGGGCGACGCCGCCAAGGGCATCCGCGCCTTCCGCGACGGCCTCAAGGACGGTGACGAGGACAAGCCGCGGGACGAGCGCGCGGGCGCCCTGCCGCGCACCGAGGCCGAAAAAGAAGACCTGAAGTCGTAAGCGCCAAACCGCGTCGGAGACACTGACGGATGGGTGGTCTGGGGCCCGGCATCGGCGGGCTGGAAATCCTCGTCATCGGCCTGCTGGCGCTTATCGTCGTGGGACCGAAAGACCTGCCCCTGCTGATGCGCAAGGTGGGCAGGGTCATGGGCAAGG
>JADGMZ010000207.1 GCA_015234495.1 Brevundimonas sp.
GGCGACGGCAGCGGCAGCAGGCGGATCGGGCGACCCTCGGCGTCGGTCATCTGCGACAGGGCACGGGCGACCTCGGCGTAGACCTCGTCGTTGGGGTCGCCGCGCCCCCAGGCCACCGGATGGGCCACCACGCCCGGCGCGACGAAGCGGGCCAGGTTGTCGACGTGGCCGTCGGTGTGGTCATTCAGCAGGCCGTCGCCCAGCCACAGCACCTTGCGGGCCCCGAGCGCCTGAGTCAGCGCGGCCTCGGCCGCGGCCTCGGTCCAGTCCGCGTTGCGGTTGGCGTTCAGCAGGCACTGGCGGGTGGTCAGGACCGTCCCCTGCCCGTCATGATCCAGCGCGCCGCCCTCAAGAATGAAGCCGTGGCGGTCCAGCGGCGTGCCGGCCTGCTCGCCGATCCGGGTCGCCACCGTGTCGTCGTGCTCGAGGTCATATTTGCCGCCCCAGCCGTTGAAGCGGAAGGCGACCGCGCGGCGCGAGGCCTCGCCGAAGATCGGACCGGTGTCGCGCAGCCAGATGTCGCCGAACCGGCCGTCGATCACCTCGACGTCGGGGACGCCGGCGAAGCGGCGACGCGCGTCCTCGAGGGCCTCGGCCTTGCCGACCAGAAGCTTCACCCGCTCGCGTCCGGGCCCGGCCAGGGCGCGGACCAGCGCCTCGACCTCGGCCTGGGCCGGCTCGAGGTTTTGCTCCCACAGTTCGCCATGGCTGGGCCAGCCGACCCACATGGCGCGGTGCGGCGACCATTCGGCGGGGACAGGGCTGGTCATGGGCGGGGTAGTCCTCGGACGGGGGCGGGGGAGCCGCGCCAGATAGGCGCAGGCGGACCCGACTTCAATGTTCACGGCCATTGTGCGGCTCCGACAGCCCGCACAGAAAAAGGGGCGGCCCGTCGCCGGACCGCCCCCTTCAGTCTGGAACTGCGTGGACCCTAGAAGGCCATCCGCAGGGTGCCGACCACGGTGCGCGGGGCGCCGATCTGGCCGAACGGGCGTCCGTAGCCCAGTTCGCCCGGGGTCGCCGAGGCGCGGGTGCCGAGGCCGCCGTAGTACTTCTCGTCGAACACGTTGGTGACGTTGATCTGGAAGAAGGTGCCTTCGTAACCCAGCGGGGCGAAGTCGATGCGGGCATCGGCGTCGACCACGGTGAAGGCGTCGTCCTGCAGGTCATTGACGTCGGTGATCCAGCGCTCGCCGGTGTACTTGGCCTGGACGCCGGCCGAGAACATCTCGTTGAAGTCATAGTTCGCCCGGAAGGCGAACATCATGTCCGGCGTCTCGACCAGCTCCTTGCCGGCGGTCGGCAGCAGGGCGCCGCCCGAGTTGTACTGGTAGTCGTCCTGCAGCTCGCCGCGCAGGAACGAGGCGGAGGCGTACAGGCTGAGCGCCTCGATCGGCGACCAGCCCACCGACCCTTCCAGGCCGCGCAGCTCCACCGAACCGACGTTGCGGTCGACGAAGGTGCCCAGATCATCATCCCAGGTGTTGACGATGCGATTGTCGTAGTTGGTCATGAAGCCGGCGACCTGGGCGACCAGGGTCGGCGAGGTGAAGCGGTAGCCCATGTCGAAGGTCTGGGTCGATTCCGGCTGCACCAGCGGATTGCCAACCGTGCCGTCGGCCAGGCGACGGACGGCGTACAGGCTGTCCGTGCGCGGCGCCGACAGGCTTTCGGCGTAGCTGGCGTAGACCGAGTGGCCGTCGCCGAAGCGATAGACCGCGCCGAGGTTCGGCAGGATGTCGTCATACTCCAGGGAGCGCGAATAGGGCGCGATGTACTGGGTGGCTCCGCGGCTGGCGAAGGTGACGTTGCCGTTGGCCAGGGTGGCGTTGGGCTGCTCCGAAGTGCACAGCACGTTGGAGGAGGCGTTCTGCGAGTAGCAGAACTGATTCAATTCACGCTCGAAGAAGGGCGCACGGATGCCGAGCGACACCGTCAGGGCGTCGTCCATGAACTGGCCGCGGTATTCGACCGAGAACTGGCTCAGCTTGGCGATCGACTTCCGGTCGCGGGACTGGAGGTTGTAGCCGTCCAGGTTGACGACCCGGTTCGCCTCGTCGTTGCGGCCGCCGAACCAGTCCACGAACCGCGGGTTCGAGGGGTTGTCGAAGTTGACGAAGCCGTACTGGCCGTACTGGCGGTGGCGACCCCAGTCATAGGCATAGGCCGCGCGCAGACGGTGGTCGTCGTTCAGGTCCCAGATCAGCGAGGTGTTGAGGCCATAGCGGTGGGTGTTGGTGTTCGACGGCGTCATGACGCGGACGCGGTCGAGGATGTCGCCGTCGCCGTTCAGGTCGACGCCGCCGGCGCCGAAGGAGCCGCGCAGCAGGGCGTCCTGCTCGAACAGAACGGCCTGTTGGGTGCCGCCGTTGGCCAGGGTGTACTGGAACGACGGGTCGATGGTCAGGACCAGGCCGTCAGCCAGGGTGAAGCGCGAGTTGCCGCGGATGTTGCCTGTGTTCGACGGGTTGACGCGCAGGCCGTAGAAGCCGGTGCCGTTGGTGTCGTTGTCGGCCGCGCCGTTGACGAAGGTCGGCGCCGTGTAGGTGGTGTCGAAGTCGATTTCCCAGCCGCGCGGATCGTCGACGACCTGGTCGTTGCAGACCTGGGTCTGGGCCACGTCGCAGAAGCCGGTCGCGGTGCGCAGGTTCGGCCCGTTGTAGTTGTTGTTGCGGTTCTCGTTGTAGTGGCCCGACAGAGCAATGAAGTCGCCGTTATCGCGGATCGGCTGGTAGATGCGGGCGTTCCACTGGTCCTTGCGGATCTCGCCGAGGCCCTTGAACTTCTCGTAGTCCGTGCCCGAGTAGGAGAACCACGCCGAGGTGCCCATCGGACCGAACTCGCCGGTGTCGATCAGGAACATGAAGCGCTGGTATTCGAAGCTGCCGAACGAGGCCTGGCCCCAGCCGCCGAACTCGCTGGCCGGACGACGGGTCACATAGTTGATGGTGCCGCCGGTCGCCGAAGCCGTCGGGCTGTCGACGTCGGTGGTGCCGGTGTTGACCGAGGCGCGCTCGATCAGTTCCGGGTCCATCTGCTGGTTGGTGTAGGTGGCGTAGTTGCCGGTGTCGTTGAGCGGGATGCCGTCGAAGGTCAGCGACACGCGGTTACCGTCGAAGCCGCGCAGGCGGATGTTGCCGCCCGACGAGCCGTACGGGTCGGCGTTGGTGAAGCTGAGGCCCGGGGTCAGGTTCAGGGTCTGCAGGATGGTTTGACCCGGGGTCTGGGTGGCGATGAACTCCTGGTTCACCGTGTTGCGGGTTTTGGCGACCGATTCCGCGACCGCGAGGCCGTCGATGTTGCGCGGACCGCGCGCGCCGGTGACCACGACGTCGCCCACGGCGGTGGCTTCGGACGCCTCGGTGCCCGTCGACTGCGCCGAGGCGGCGCCGGCGGCCAGCAGGCCGGTGAAGAGGGCGGTCGTCGCCCAGAACACGCGTTTGCGGTTCGTCATTGTCATCTATCCCCGATGAAGAAGGGCGCGAACGCCCGATAACCGGCCTCGACCGGCTGAAATCCCGCTCCCTCTACGGGCCCCGTCGGAAAGTGGGACGACATTCGTGTGACAGTGAGATGACAGTCGGGCCGGGTGGCCCGGGAGACACACCACTGTGGACGACTTGTCTGTGGATGCTTGCGGGCCCGCAGATCAGGCCGCGCCCCAGACGGCCCGGAGACGTTCGCCGCGCCGGCAGAAGCGGCTGTAGCCCGCATACCGGACCGGATTCCGCCGCGCGAAGTCCTGGTGGGCGGCGTCGGCCGGCCAGAAGCGCACGGCGTCCCGCACCGGAGTGACGAAACGGGCCGGGCCGATTCGGGCGGCGGCGGCCTGG
>JADGMZ010000208.1 GCA_015234495.1 Brevundimonas sp.
CCCGCGCCCGGAAGGCCTCGGCCACCGCCACCATGTCCGCCGTGTGCGGCGACAGCCTCAGGGCCGTCACCCCCGCCGCCGTCAGCGCCTCCGGCTCCGCCGCCGCCAGCTGGACGCCGTGCGACAGGGTCTGGACGCCGTTGACGGCCAGGAAATCCCGCCCGTCCAGGGTCTTCAACGCCAGCCCGTCCGGATCGCGGTCGCAGATGAACTGGCACGAATCCTTGTGCAGTCCATGGCGCCGGGCGTGGTAGCAGCGCCCGGACAGCGCCAGCGGCAGGCGCCCGAAGGCGAACAGCTCGATCTCCAGGCCGGGGCAGCCGGCGGCGATGGCCGACACCGCCTCCAGCGACAGCTCGACATTGGCGCACAGGCGGACGCAGCCGCGGCGCATCAGCTCGCGCGCCGCCCCCTCGTTGTAGACATTGAGCAGCGGCCCGGCCACGAAGGCCCCCGCCCGCCCCTGCAGGCCCGAGACGTCGTTGATCTCGATCAGCATCTCCTGCTCGGCGGCGAGGGCGGCGATGGCCTTGCGATCCCGCTTCAGGGCCGGCAGTCCCAGGGTCGACCACACCACCGTCTTGCCCGCTTCGGCCAGCCGCCCGGCGGCGTCCGCCAGGGCCGCGTCGATCAGCGGCGCGCGCTTGCCGCACACCACCTCGCCCAGATAGACGCGATCGACCGGCGCCTCGTCGGCGATCCGGGCGTAGAAGTCGCGGATCCGGTCGGGCGCCCAGTTGAACAGCAACGGCCCCAGGGTCAGCTGGATCGCATCGCTCATCGCCACGTCTTCCTGTAGGCGCCGGCGGTCTCGCGTCCGCCCTCGGCCAGATCGGTCAGCAGCTGTTCGTACGGGGCCGCGTCGAGGCCCTGGTCGAGCGCGTCGATGGCCCCGCGGAAGGCCGCCGCCACCCGCGCCACATAGGCCTTGCCGCGCTGCCGTCCCTCGACCTTGACCGCCGTGACCCCGGCGCGGCGCAGCGCCGCCAGCAGGCTCATGGCGTTGAGGCTGACCGGGTCCTCGAACAGGTAGGACAGCTCGCCGCCGACGGCGAACCGCCCCTTGCACAGGGTGGGATAGCCGGCCGGCTCGCCCGGCGCGTAGCGGTCCAGCGCCAGACCGCCGAGGCGCGACACCAGCGCCCCCTCCTCCTCGGTATAGGTCACCGACTCCGGCGGCGAGCACACGCCGCTCAGATTGGGCGACCGGCCGGTGGCGTAGGACGACAGGGCGCAGCGCCCCTCGGCCATGACGCACAGACCGCCGAACACGAAGGCCTCGGTCTCGACCGTGATCTCGCGCATCAGGGCGGCGATCTCCTCGACGCTGAGCACCCTGGGCAGCACCACCCGCTTCACCCCATAGGCCTCGGCGTAGAAGGCTATGGCCTCGGGCGAGCCGGCCGCCGCCTGCACCGACAGATGCAGCCGCAGGTCGGGATGGGCCTCGCGGGCGTGGGCCAGCACGCCCAGGTCGGCGACGATCACCGCGTCGACCCCGCTGGCCGCCGCCGCGTCGACGGACGCCCGCCAGCGGTCCCCCGCCCCGGCCCGGGCGAAGGTGTTGACCGCCAGCAGCACCCTGGCGCCGCGGTCGTGCGCCCAGGCCACGCTGTCGGCCAGTTCGGCGGGGGAGAAGTTCAGCCCGGGGAAGTTGCGGGCGTTGGTGTCGTCGCGCATGCCGCAATAGACGCTGTCGGCCCCGGCCTCGACCGCGGCGCGCAGCATGGCCGGCGAACCGGCGGGGCAGACCAGTTCGATCGCCCCCATCTCAGGCCGCCCGCGCCGGCGGCGCCAGACGCTCCAGCGCCGCCGCCAGCCGCGCGTTCAGCCGGTCCCTGAACGGCGGCCCCACCCCCAGCAGGTCGGCCAGGGTCAGCTCGGCCGCCTCCAGGGTGTTGTGCAGGGCCACCACCGCCCGGGTGTCGCCGTCGACCCGGATGCGCCGCGAGAAGAAGGCCGCGTCCGCGTCGCACCGCCCGTCGAACAGGGCCAGCAGGGTCGCCAGCGGCCCCGAGATGCGCGCCGCGTGCGGCGGCGCCTCGTCGGAGCGCACCACCCGCACCTCGCCCGCGCCGGCGCCCGGCCGCAGCCGGAAGGCCACCGGGAAGTCGGTCGGGGCGACGATGAAGATCACGTCCCCCGCCTCGCCCAGCCGCTCGAACACGTCCGGCCGCCGCCGCGCCACCCGCCTCAGGGCCAGGGTCAGGACGTGTTCGGCCGGGCCTCGAAGGGCCATCAGCACGCGGGCGCGCGGGGTCACGCCGCCGCCTCCAGCCCGGGTTCGAGACTGTCGCGGACCAGGTCGATGAAGGGCGGGAACAGCACCTCGCGGAACTGCGCCCCGGCCCAGTAGGGGTTCATGAACACGCAGCGCACCAGCACCAAGCCGGCGGCGTCGACCACGCCTTCGAACCCCTGCACATGGCGCTCGATCACCGCCGCATAGTCGGCGCCCAGGGTGGTCTTCGACACCGAAAACTCCGGCGAGCGGTGGATGCGGTCGAACAGCGCCTCGGTGCGGCGGTTGGCGCTGGACAGCGCCTCCCCGTCGGAAGCGATCGAGAAACAGACGATGTTGGCGTCCGCCGGCCAGAGGAAGCGCGCCTCCGGCACGGCCTCGCCCAGCGCGGCCTCGAAGGCCTGGCGGGCGCGCACCGTCTCGGCCAGCACCGCGCCCAGCCCGTCGGGCCCGAAGCCGATCGTCCGCCCGCTCAGCCAGGTCGCCGCCGCCCCCGCGGCCGAGCGCGACCCTTCCAGCGTCGACGACCACTTGCCGTCGCCCAGCTCGGGCCGGTCCAGATAGGGCGCGTCGAAGGCCGACACCGCATAGCGCGCCCGGTCCCGGGTCAGGAAGGCGCCGCAGGCGTAGGGCGTATAGCCCAGCTTGTGCGGGTCGATGGTCACCGAATCCGCCCGCCTCACGGCCCGCAGCGCCGCCACGCTGGCCGGGGTCAGCACCGCCTCGTCCGGCCCGCCCAGGATGGCGCACAGGAAGCCGCCGTAGGCCGCGTCCACATGCCGCCAGATGTGCACCCCGCGCTCGGCCTCCCAGCGTTCCAGCCGGTCGTGGAGGCCGTCGATCGGATCGATCTCTCCGGTCTCGGTGGTGCCCGCCACCCCGACCGCCATCAGCACCGGGCGGCCCTCGGCCTCGGCCCGCCCGATCAGCCGCTCCAGGTCGTCGACCTCCAGACGCCCCTCGGCGTCCAGCCGCACCGCCCACAGCGAATCCTCGCCGAGACCGAACAGGTTGGCGGCCTTCGACCACGAATAGTGCTTGTTGCCGGGGACCAGCAGCACCGGCCCCATGTAGTCGCGGCCTGCGGCCCGGCTGATCCGCCGCCAGACGTCGCCCGGATTGCCAGCCGCCGCGCTGTAGCGGCGCAACTCGGCGTCGCACAGGCCATGGGCGTCCCACAGCGTCCGGAACCGCTCCCAGCCCATGTGCGCCGCCGCGAACACGTCCAGCGGCTCGCCGGTCTTCTCGGCGACGTAGAGGCCCAGGCTCAGCCAGTGGTCCAGCCGGTAGCGCGCCCGCCACACCGCCTCGAAATTGGCCACCGTGCCGCCCGAGGTGAAATGCCCCTCGGCCCCGGCCGGGTCATAGCCGACCATCTCCGCCAGCATGGCGATGGCCTCGGCCTCGATCACCGTGCCCACCCGGCTGGCCTCGCGCGAGGTGTTGTTCGGATTGTGCAGCATGGCCGCCAGCCAGCCCAGCAGCGCCGGCAGCGACACCTCGGCCTTCATGTGGCCGATGTAGCGGGGGGTGTAGGTCGGCGTCTCCGCGGTCAGCGATTCGCACAGCT
>JADGMZ010000209.1 GCA_015234495.1 Brevundimonas sp.
GAGGCGGCCTGGTCGGACGAGCACATGACCATCCGCGCCTACGCCCCGGTCGGCGGCCACGAGGAGCTGCTGCCCTATCTCGTCCGCCGCCTGCTCGAAAACGGCGCCAACTCCTCCTTCGTCCACGCCCTGCTGGACGAGCGCGTGCCCGCCACCACCGTCGCCTTCGACCCCGTCGCCGTCCTCGAAAGCCAGCCCGGCCCCCACCCCAAGATTCCGGTTCCCCAGCACATGTACGGAAATCGTCTCAACTCCCTCGGCCGCGACTATTCCCAGCAGGCGGAGCGCGAACGTCATGCCCTCGCCCTCGAGCTGATCGACCGCGAGAAGCTCAACTCCGGCCCGATCGTCAGCGGCGTCCTGCGCGCCGGCCAGAACCCGACCGACGTGACCAGTCCCGCCGACCGCGACGACGTGCTCGGCTACGTCTCCGAGGCCACCGAATCGGAAATCCACCAGGCCATCGAGCTGGGCGCCCGCGCCCACTTCGTCTGGGACGAGGCCGGCGGCGGCGCCCGGGCCATCGTGCTGCGTAACATGGCCGATGCGCTGGAGGCGGACATGGACCGCCTCGTCGCCCTGCTGGCCCGCGAGGCCGGCAAGACCCTCAACGACGGCGTCGCCGAGGTGCGCGAGGCGGCCGACTTCTGCCGCTATTACGCCATGCTGGCCGAGCAGCAGTTCGGCGGCCCCGAGGCCCTGACCGGCCCCGTCGGCGAGACCAATTCCCTGACCCTGCACGGCCGCGGCGTCTTCGCCTGCATCAGCCCGTGGAACTTCCCCCTGGCCATCTTCACCGGCCAGATCGCCGCCGCCCTCGCCGCCGGCAACGCCGTCCTGGCCAAGCCGGCCGAACAGACCCCGCTGATCGCCGCCGAGGCGGTCCGCCTGTTCCACAAGGCCGGACTCAAGCCCGACCTGCTGGCCCTGGTCCCCGGCCGCGGCGAGACCGTCGGCGCGGCCCTGGTCTCGCACCCGGGCATCGACGGCGTGGCCTTCACCGGCGGCACCGACACCGCCCGCGCCATCAACGCCTCTATCGCCAGGCGCGAAGGCGCCATCATCCCCTTCATCGCCGAGACCGGCGGCCTCAACGCCATGTTCGTCGACACCACCGCCCTGCGTGAACAGGTGCTGGACGACGTCATCCTCTCCGCCTTCGGCAGCGCCGGCCAGCGCTGCTCGGCCCTGCGCGTCCTCTATGTGCCCAAGGACTCCGCCGACAATCTGATCGAGGGCCTCAAGGGCGCCCTCGCCGCCCAGGTCGTCGGCGACCCCGCCGATCCCTCCACCGACATCGGCCCCGTCATCGACGCCGAGTCGCGCCAGGCGCTCGAGGCCCACCTCGCCCGGCTCGAGAAGGAAGCGAAGATCATCGCCCGCGCCGAACTGGCCGACAGCGTCAACAACGGCGCCGGCGCCGGCGACTATTTCGCCCCCACCATCGCCGAAATCCCCACCCCCGACTTCCTCGAGCGCGAGGTGTTCGGCCCCATCCTGCACATCTACCGCTATGACCCGGCCGACCTGCGTCAGGTGGCCGAGAAACTCGCCGCCCGCGGCTACGGCCTGACCCTCGGTGTGCACAGCCGCATCGAGGCCTTCGCGGCCAAGGTCATCCGCCTGGTCCCGGCCGGCAACGTCTACATCAACCGCTCCATCACCGGCGCGGTCGTGGGCGTCCAGCCGTTCGGCGGCGAGGGCCTGTCGGGCACCGGCCCCAAGGCCGGCGGCCCCAACAGCCTGATCCGCTACGCCTCCGAAAAGGCCATCAGCAACAACATCGCGGCGCAAGGCGGCGACCCGGCCCTGCTGAACCTGTGACCTGCGTCTCCTCCCCGTCGCCCGGCGATGGGGAGGGGGACCGCGAAGGGGTGGAGGGGCCGGTCAGTCGGCCTTCGTCGCCGCCCCCCGCGCCGCTTCCCGGAACAGCCACGCCGCCAGCAGCCAGCCGAGCGAGAACACGCCGACGATGGCGAAGACGATGTACTCATGGGCCAGGGCGATGAAGCCGGTGCCGAACTGCGCCGCCGCCGTCACCGCCATGGCCAGGGCCATCCCGTTCGCCCGGAACCGGGCCAGAAACGCACCCACGATCGCGATGGCGATGACCCCGAAGAAGATCTGGTTCAGCGGATTGTTCTCATTGCCGATGATCCCCACCGCCAGGTTCGACCAGACGATCAGGAAGCTGGTCCCCGCCGCCACCACCACGCCGGCGCGGTAGGCCAGGCTGCCCGACAGCCGCAAGCCCACCTCGCACACGCTCGCGGCGACCAGCAGCATCACGCCCCAGGCCACGAAGTCGAAGGTCGTCCACGGCAGGTCCGTCAGCAGCTTCGCCACGAGCGGGATCAGCCAGGCGACCCCCGCCCCGCCCCAGACCACCGCCCGCAGCACTGGCGTCAGCCGCGCATCCCGTTTGGAATCCATCATCGTCATCCCGCTCTCCTGTCGTCATCGACGCCCCGACCCTGCCGGACCGGGCCGTGAGCCGCATGAGCGAAAGGTGAGCAGTCGCTGAAAAGCGCCCCTCCTGCCTCAGCCCTCCCGCCCCGCCACGTAGACGGTGCAGGTCGAGGCGCCCCCGGTCAGCGGATTGTCGAAGCTCACCACCTCCGCTCGCGCCGCCGGAAACACCGACGCCAGCACGGCCAGGAAGTCATCGTCCGGCCCCTCGTCCGACCACATGGCGAACACCCCCTCCGGCGTCATCGCCTCGCGCACCCGCCCCAGCCCCTCGCGCGTGTAGAAACGCGCATGGTCCGGGTGCAGCAGCTGGCGCGGCGAATGGTCGATATCCAGCAGGACCACGTCGTAGCGGTCGCCCGCCGGCCGCGCCGCATCGAACCAGCCGAAGAAATCCCCGTGCGCCAGGGTGCAGCGCGGCTCCGTCCCCAGGCTGTCGCCGATCGGGACCAGCCCCGCCCGATGCCATTCGATCACCGGCGCCAGGGCGTCGACCACCTCCACCGAAGCCACCCGCGAGCTCGCCAGCGCCGCCCGCGCCGTGTAGCCCAGCCCCAGCCCGCCCACGAGCACGCGCAGCCCCTCGCCCTTCGCCGCCGCCAGCCCGCGCACCGCCAGCTCGATCTCCCCGGTCGTGAACAGGCTCGACATCAGGTGCTCGTCGCCGAGGATGACCTCGACCACATCGGCGTCGATGGCCGCCACCCAGCGCCGCCTCAGCACCAGCGGCCCCATGTTGGTGACGCGGTAGTCCAGTTCCTCGATCAGCCGTCCCATGCGTCCCTCCGTCCGCCGCCACCCTGGGGGCGAACGGCGCTCCACGCCACCCCGACGGCGTTCGGTTCCATCCCGGAATCGTGAGCCGGGCCGCCGGAACGGCCGGAGCGCCGGCCCCGTTCATGCGGCTCCCCCCAATCAAGGAGAGCCTGAATGCACACGCACGACGACCGCGCCGTGAAGGTCCTGAACAGCCTGATCGAAACCACCATGGACAGCGCGCAGGGCTATCGCAACGCCGCAGAGGGCGCCGACAATCCCGAGTTCAAGACGATGTTCACGGAGCGCGCCGGCAAGCGCGAGGAGCTGTGCCGCCGGCTGCAGCAGGAGGTCCGCAGCTTCGGCGGCGAACCCGAGGACGACCAGTCCCTGATGGGCCGCATCCACAACAAGTTCGCCGAGATGCGCGGCGACGTCATGGGCCGCGACGACAAGGGCGTCATCGACGAGGTCGAGCGCGGCGAGGACGTCATCAAGGCGAAGTTCGAGGCGGCGACGCGCGACAACGACCTGCCCGAGCCCGCCCGCCAACTGGTCACCAGCGCCTA
>JADGMZ010000210.1 GCA_015234495.1 Brevundimonas sp.
CCACTGCACCGTCCGGAACGCGGGGATGTTCGGGAGCCCCGACCGGCGCACGACGCTTCAGCAGCTTGTGAAACATGACACCCGTGTTGGATGGCGATTGCGGCCCGGGCCGCGCACATTGAGAATTCGAACGGCTATCCGCTATCGACCCTGCGGCCAAAATAGGGACTCGCGCAGACTAACTCTCGAAAACCGTGTCGAAATCGGCATTGGCCTGCGCATAGTCGAGCGGACGGCCGATGTCCATCCAGTAGCCTTCGGCGCGCTGTTGCCGCACCGCGGGGCCCCAGACCTGCGAGCGCAGGTCATATGGCGCTGGCTGTTGCAGGCACAAGACCGTCCCACGTTGTCATCCGGCGACGCATGGTGTTGTTGAAGCCATGGTTTCCGGTCGCTTTCCGCCTCGCTTGTTGATCGCCGCCGCCGTGGCGGTCGCCGCCTCGGCCTGCAGTCCGACCCCCGGCCCACCCGCAGTGGCGCAGACGGCGCCGGACGAGGCGCTTCGTCTGGCGGCGCTGACCGATCTGGACCAGGGCGTGGCGCGCGTGGCGTGGCGGCTGTCGGAGGCCAATGCGGCGTTGTGCCCGACCGTGCGGCTGTCGGCCGGCTGGGCCCTGCATTCCGCCCGCCAGTACAGTGAGGCGCTACGGCCGCACGCCGAGGCCCGCTTCGGCCTTGCCGGCGACCTGCCGGGCGTTCTGGTCGTCCCGCCGGACTCCCCAGCCGCCGCGGCCGGGGTGCGCACCGGCGACCTGCTCCTAGCCGTGGACGGTCGGGCGCTGGCGAGGGGCGAGGCCGGAGGGGGCGCCGCCTGGGAGGGGCTGGCGGCCAATATCCGCGTCATAGACGCCGCCCTGGCGGGCGGACCGGCCTCCTTCACCGTCCAGCGCGACGGCGACACCCGGGAGGTCGTCGTGAGACCGCGACGCGCCTGCGGCTATGAGGTCCAGCTGGATCCGTCCGACGAACTGAATGCACGCGCCGACGGCCGGCGACTGTTCATCAGCACGGCGCTGGCCGGATTCGCCGAAGGCGACGACGAACTGGCGGTGATCCTGGGGCACGAGCTGGCGCACCACGTTCTCCGACACCGGCCGTGGAATGAAGCAGGCGGGGCGGCGCGGCGATCCAACGAGGGCGCCTGGACCACACGGGGCGGAAGCGGAGGCGCCGAACGGCAGGCGGATCGGGTCGGCCTGTATCTCGCCGCCCGCGCCGGCTACGACCCCGCCGTCGCCGCGCCCTTCTGGCGCCGCTTCGGGGCGTCCAACTGGCGGGTGCGCTTTCCGCAGGTCGGTCACGCCTCGGCGGGTTCCCGGGCGGCGGCGCTGGAGGACGTCGAACGCGAGATCGCGCAAAAGCGACAGGCCGGCGGGGAACTCCTGCCGTAGGCCGTCAGTCCCGCATCAGCTGCTCCGCGGCGCGGAATTCCTCAAGCGTGTCGATGTCGGCGGAACGCTCAACGGGCATTTCCCAGGCCTCGGTTTCGCCGGGCTTGAGGAAGGTCCGTTCCCGCCGCAGCCAGGAGACGTCGGCGACGTAGACCGCGCCGTTCAGCATCCAGGCCAGCGGCAGATCCTGGCGTCGCAGACTGGCGTCGGCCGGGGGAACGGCGAAGGGGTCGAGACGTCCCTGGTCGTCCCGGCGGTAGATCAGCCAGGGGTGGGCCGGCGCTTCGCAGACCGAGACGCAGCTCGGCGCGCCCGCCAGCTCCATCCGCCCGAGGGCTCCATCGATGTCCGCGGCCGCCCGCAGCGGCGAGGTCGGCTGCAGCAGGACCACGATCTGATACCCCGGCGTCCGGTCGAGCGCGTCCAGCACCACATCGACCGAGGCGGCCTCGTCGCCCGACAGTTCGGCGCTGCGGACGAAGGGCGTCTCGCAGCCCAGGCCTTCCGCCGCCTGGATGATCCCGGCGTCGTCGGACGACAGGATCACGCGGTCCACGAGCCGCGACCGTCGCGCCGCCTCGATCGTCCAGGCGATCAACGGCCGGCCGCGAAAGGGCCGCAGATTCTTGCCGGGCAGCCCCTTTGAACCGCCGCGGGCGGTAATCACGGCGAGAACGGACCTGTCTCCGATCACCTTCGGCCTCCTGGCGGCGACGTCTGCGCCGGCCCGTCACGCTTGACGAAGTCGGCTAAGGCGGCGTTAAAGTCGTACCGCTCCTGGGGAGGACGGCATGAAGCCAAGCGATCAACCAGCCCAGCACACGCCGCCCGAGAAGGCCTTCCGGCCCCGTTCGGCGGGACTGTACGGCGAAGTGGCCGCCCTGCCGGTCAACCGGGCCTTCTCCGCGCCGGCGCAGGAGCGAAAGTCGTTCCTTTGACCCCGGGCCCGCGGCTTTCGGCCAGCTGAACCCAGGCCGCAACGATGTGGTACAGCGAACTCGCGGGCGCTGGTTCCTCGACGAAGCTCCCGTCAGCCTCCTGTTTGTCCCGCCAGAGCCCTGTCGGCTCGAGATAGACCTGCAGCCCCCGCAGCGCCTGACTGGCATGATCGGCGGATTGGTCGGTGCCGATGACCAGCGCCGCCTTCAATCTTTCGGTCTGCGGCCACAGCCGCGCCCGGGGCGAGCGCACGCTCAACTGGTCGTCGAGTTCGTCGATCACCACGCCGCGTGAGGCGCTGACGCCGCGCCGACCGGCCTCATACAGTCGTTGCGCCGCGGTCGAGGCCCAGTCGTCGTCGCCTCGCGCCCTTCCCCAGCGGGTCAGCAGCCAGGCCCATTCGAACTGGTGTCCCGGCTCGACCAGTTGGCCCGCCTCGCCCGGCGCGGGACGCCAGTCCGCGTCGAAGAACTCCCTCAGAAAGCCCCCCTCCCGGGCGATGAAAGCTCGTCGGGCCAACCCGACGATGGCGTCCGCCATGGCGGTCCAGGGGCCGGCCGGCTCCAGCGCCTCCCAGGCGAGACAGGCCTCGAGCAGGTGCATGTGGGCGTTGGCCTGGAATGGGTGTGCGGCGTCCTCGCGCCAGCCGCCCCCGGGAATGGCCAGCGCCGCCAGCGCCTCGCGCAGCGCATGCGCCCGCGCCGCCGCAATGTCCGCATCGATTCCGGCATGGGCCGCCGCAGCCCAGGCCAGAAGGGCGAAGGCCTGGTCATACAGGGACGCCGTGTCGTCCAGCACCTCGCCGGCGGCTGACACCCGGGTGCGATACAAACCGTCGGGCCGCCGGTTGGTGACCTCGAACCGAGCCAGGGCGTCCTGCGCCAGACGCCGCCACGGGCCGGCCCAGCCTGCGGAGCCGGCGACGCTGTAGACCCACGCCTGACGCAGCTGGACGCGCGCCCGGCGGAAGTCGCCGACCGGCCGGCCGTCCCGGCCGATGGCCTCGTGGAAGCCGCCGTCGTCAGCCGCCCCGACCGTAGCCCAGAGAGGCAGGGCATTGAATCGCATCCAGCTGTCGAACTGGCCGTAGCGGTCCTCGAGAGACGCCTCGCCGGCCGGGTCGCCGCGCACATGGGCGGGCGAGATCACGCGCAGCCGTTCCACCAGACCCTTGACCTCCTGCGAGCGGCTGAGGTGACAGACCAGCACGGCGTCGGGCTCGGCGATGATGGCCAGATTGCTGACCCCGGCGGTGGCGATAACCATGCCCTCGGCTGCGCGGACCAGGTTCGCCCCATCGCCGTCGCCCCCGACCCAGAGGCCCCTGCCCGCCCCGCCCGTCGCGGCGACGGCGTCCCAGGCGCCCAGGTCCGACCAGCCGAAACTGACCGGCAGGACAGAGACCCGGTTGCTCTTCTCCATGACCGCGTAGTCAATCGAGATGCGCGGCGCTG
>JADGMZ010000211.1 GCA_015234495.1 Brevundimonas sp.
CTGGTCAATTCCGTCTTCTCGCTCGGCCGGTGGTCGCGGCTGGGGCCCTACTATCCGGTCTTCTCGCAGCTGCTGCTGATGGGCCTGAACGGCGCCTTCCTGACCGGCGACCTGTTCAACCTGTTCGTCTTCTTCGAGATCCTGCTGGCCGCCTCCTACGCCCTGCTGCTGCACGGCTCCGGACCGCGCCGGGTGCGGGCCGGGCTGCACTACATCGTCATCAACCTGATCGCCTCGCTGTTCTTCCTGGTCGGGGTCAGCCTGATCTTCGGGGTCACCGGCACCCTCAACATGGCGGCGCTGTCGCAGCTGATCCCGGGGCTGGGCGAGGACGGCCGGGCCCTCTTCCACGCCGGGGCGGCCATCCTCGGCATGGCCTTCCTGGTCAAGGCGGCGGCCTGGCCGCTCGGCTTCTGGCTGCCGCGCACCTATGACGCCGCCAGCGCCCCCTCGGCCGCCGTCTTCGCCATCATGACCAAGGTCGGCGTCTACGCCGTGCTGCGGCTGGGCATGCTGTGCTTCGGCCCGGCCGCCGGCGCCTCGGCCGATTTCGGCGGCGAGTGGATCTTCGTCACCGGCGTCGTCACCATCGGGGTCGGGCTGGTCGGCATGCTGGCCGCCCGGGATCTCGGCCGCCTGGCCGGCTACAGCGTGCTGGTCTCGGCCGGGACGCTGCTGGCCGCGCTGGTCTTCCGCGACGCCGCGGTGATCGCCGGCGCCCTGCTGTACATGATCGTCTCCACCCTGGCGGCGGCGGCCTTCTACCTGCTCAACGGCCTTGTCGGCGCCGACGACGGCGACGACCAGTTCGAGGACCCGCCCCTGCTCGAGGCCTATGACCCCGACGGCGACGGCCTGTACACCGAGGAGGACGAGCGGGCGGTGGTCATCAATGCGCCGATCGGCCTGCTCAGCGCCGGCTTCCTGGTCTGCACCCTGCTGATCGCCGGCCTGCCGCCGCTGCCGGGCTTCCTCGCCAAGGTGGCCATGATCGCGCCGCTGCTCGCAGCCCCGCCGGGGCCCTTCCCCGCGGCGGCTGTGGTGCTCGCCGGCGTGGTCATCGCCTCCAGCCTGTTCTCCCTGATCGCCCTGGCGCGCGCCGGGATCCAGGTCTGGTGGGCCGAGCCCGACCGGATCGCCCCGACCATCCGCCTGCACGAGGGGGCGGCGGTGGGGGCCCTGCTGTTCGGCCTGCTGGTGCTGACCTTCGCCGTGTCCGGGCCGATGGACTATCTGCACGCCACCGCCCTTGAGCTGCTGGATCCGGGCCGCTACGCCGCCTCGGTTCTGGGCTCGGAGGTGCAGCCATGAAGCGCTGGCTGCCCTATCCGACCCTGAGCCTGTTCATCCTCGCCACCTGGCTGGTGCTCAATCAGAGTCTGGCTCCGGGGCACCTGCTGCTGGGCGCCGGGCTCGGGCTGGCGCTGGGGTTCGCCTTCCGCAGCCTGCAACCGCCCCCGCTGCGCATCCGGCGCCGCGGCCTGCTGCTGCGGCTGGTGCTGCGCGTGACGGCCGACGTCATCCGCTCCAACCTGGCCCTGCTGCGCATCATCGTCGGCGGGCGGTCGCGCAGCGTGACCTCGGGATTCGTCTCCGTGCCGCTGGATCTCACCAACCCCTATGGCCTAGCGGTGCTCGCCTGCATCATCACGGCGACGCCCGGCACCATCTGGATGAGCTATGAAACCCAGGACCGCATCCTGCTGATCCATGTCTTCGACCTGGTCGACGAGGCCGAGTGGATCCGCACCATCACCGAGCGCTACGCCCAGCCGCTGCAGGAGATCTTCGCATGAGCGCCGTGCTGCTGAGCAACGCCATCCTGGCGGCGCAGCTGATGCTGGCGGTCGCCATGGCGCTGTACCTGTTCCGCATGCTGCGCGGGCCCCGGGCGCAGGACCGGGTCATCGCCCTGGACGCCTTCTACGTCACCGCCATGCTGCTGATCATCACCCTGGGGATGCGCACCGGCAGCACCAGATATTTCGAGGCCGCGGCCATCATCGCCCTGCTCGGCTTCGCCAGCAGCGTGGCCCTGGGCAAGTTCCTGATGCGCGGCGAGGTGATCGAATGACCGGCGCCGCCCTGCCGCTGCCCGTCGCCGTTGTCATCGCCGTCGCCCTGCTGTGCGGCGCGGGTTTCACTCTCGCCGGGGCCGTGGGGGCCTTCCGCCTGCGCTCCTTCTACCAGCGGGTGCACGCGCCGACGCTCGGCTCCAGCATGGGAATGTTCCTCATCCTGGCCAGTTCGATCCTCTACTTCACCATGGAGCGGGGGGCGCTGGTCTTCCACGAGATCCTGATCGCCATCTTCCTCAGCCTGACGACGCCGATCAGCCTGATGCTCATCGTCCGCGCCGCCCTCGCCCGCGACCGGCTGGAGGGCAGCAGCGATGTGCCGCCGCTGCCCGGCCAGGCGGATGACTAGCCTCCGCGGCCTCCGGACTTGATCCTCGACCTTCGCCGTGCGTTCAGAGGGCCATGACCCAACCCTCCAAGCCCGCCGTCCTCAACATCCGCAACGCCCGGCCCGGCGACGTCGGGGCCATCTCGGCCCTTGTCGCCAAGGTCTACAAGGACATGCCGGCCTATACGCCGGGGATGCTGCGCGGCCAGATCGCGGCCTATCCCGACGGGCAGTTCGTGGTCGAGTACGCCGGCGACATCGTCGGCTACGCGGCCGGTTTCCGTATCGACGAGAAGACGGCCATGGGGCCGCACACCTGGACCCAGATCACCGGCGGCGGCTATGCGGCGCGGCACGATCCGCTGGGCGACTGGTTCTACGGCATGGAGGTGTGCGTCGATCCCGACCGGCGTCGCCTGCGCATCGGCCAGCGGCTGTATGACGCGCGGCAGGGCCTGTGCGAGGCGCAGAACCTGAAGGGGATCGTGTTCGGCGGCCGGATGCCAGGACTGGCGCGCAGGAAGAAGGCGTTCGAGACGCCCGAGGACTATCTTGACGCGGTGACGGCGCGCAAGCTGAACGACCCGGTGATCGGCTTCCACCTGCGCGCCGGCTTCGAGCCGGTCGGGGTGCTGAAGGGCTATCTGAGCTCGGACGCCGCCTCGATGGGCCATGCCGCCCACATGGTCTGGCGCAACCCATACTACGCCGAGACTCACGGCCGGGGCGCGGCCTTCGCGGTCAAGGAGACGGTGCGCGTGGCGACCGTCCAGCTGCAGGCCCGCAAGGTCGCCAGCTTCGAGGAGTTCATCGCCAACATCGAATATTTCGTCGATGTGACCGCCGACTACCGCTCCGACTTCGTGGTCTTCCCGGAGCTGTTCACCCTCCAGCTTCTGTCGCTGGAGAAGAAGAAGCTGACCCCGGTGGAGTCGATCGAGGCCCTGACCCGCTACACCCCGCGTTTCGTCGAGGCGATGCGGAAGATGGCGGTCGAGTACAACATCAACATCATCGGCGGCTCGCACCCGACCCAAACCGACGACGGCGACATCCAGAACGTGGCCTATGTCTTCCTGCGCGACGGCTCGGTGCATGAGCAGGAGAAGATCCACCCGACCCCCAACGAACGCCACTGGTGGAACATCAAGGGCGGCGACATGGTGCACGCCATCGACACCGACTGCGGCCCGATCGGGGTGCTGATCTGTTACGACAGCGAGTTCCCGGAGCTGGCCCGGCGGCTGGTCGACGAGGGCGCGCGGATGCTGTTCGTGCCGTTCTGCACCGACAACCGGCAGGGCTATCTCAGGGTGCGCTACTGCAGCCACGCCCGGGCCATCGAGAACCAGTGCTACGTCGTCCTGTCCGGCAA
>JADGMZ010000212.1 GCA_015234495.1 Brevundimonas sp.
CCCAGTCGCGCCACGGCGTCCATTCGCGCGCCTGCTCGACGGCCAGCGCGGCCGGATGATCGGCCAGGTAGCAGACCAGGTCCGAGCCGGCGAAGGCGGCGATCTCGTCGGCGACGGCCTCGCGAGCCTGACCGACCCGGTCGATGGCGGTGGCGGCCAGGCGGGTGGCCGGCATGTCGGCGGGGTCGAGGAACTCGCTTTGGGCGGCCCACTCGTCGGCGGCGAGGCGGGCGGCGGCTTCGGTCGGCAGGGTCAGGGGCGCGCCGGCGGGGGTCCTGGGCGTGCGGCCGTCGAGGGCGACGGACCAGCCGCCCTCCCCCTTCGCGACATCGACCGTCTTCCAGAAGCGCTTCAACCGCTCCTCGGACTCGCGGAAGCCCTTGCGGGCGGCGACGTTGGGATCGAGGGGCGGGATGTGGCTCATGGCGGCCATATAGCGCGGCGAGGCCGGGTTCACAGCCCCGGCGGCGGAACGTCACGGGCGGGGGAGCGGTTAGGGTGCTGAACCGCCACGCTGAACAGGGAGTTGGCAGCGTCGATGGACGACCGGGGAGACAGCCGCAGGGCGCTGGCCGAGAACCGCACCGACCTGGCCGAGGACCGGACGGCCCTGGCCAACGAACGCACCTTTGCGGGGTGGGCGCGGACGGCGATGGCCGCGATCGGCATCGGCCTGGCCTTCAACGCCCTGTTCGGCGCCATGGAGCCGGACTGGGCTCCGAAAGCCATCGCCTCCATCTTTATCCTGCTGGCGATCTTCCTCGTCTTCATGGCCGAGCGGCGGGCCTGCGCCGTTGCGGCCCGGCTGGACACTCATTCGGTCAAGGACATGTCGCTGATGAACGTTCGCCTGATCGCCATCGCCATCGGGCTCGGCGCGGCCTGCCTGGTGGCCGGAATCTGGCTGCTGGTCTGAGGCTCAGGCGGCGCGGGTCAGATCGGCGAAGCCGTCGAGGACCACCGTCAGCTCCGAAAAGGTTCTGGCCACATGGCGGGCGCCGGCGGCTCGCTGTTCCTCGACGGTGTGAAAGCCCCAGGCGACGCCCAGCGGCAGCACCCCGGCGTTGACGGCCATGGTAACGTCATGAGCCGTGTCGCCGACCATCACCGTGCGCGACGGGTCGCTGTCGCAGGCGGCCATGGCGGCGTGCAGCATGGCCGGATCGGGCTTGCCAGGGCCGTCCTCGGCGCAGTGCGACGAGAGGAACAGGCTCGCCCAGCCCTGGCGCGCCAGGTTGCGGGCCACGCCGCGGCGGTTCTGGCCCGTGGCCAGGGCCAGCCGCCAGCCGTCGCGGTGCAGGCGGCGCAGGGTGGTCATGGCCTCGGGGTAGAGCGGCTCCTCGTGACCCTCGGCATACATGCGGTTGAAGCTGGCCCGGAAGCCGGCGATGAACCGGGCCAGGGTCGGCGCGTCCAGCCCGGGCTCCAGCACCGCCATGGCGTGCTCCAGCGACAGGCCGACGATCTGGCGGACACGATCGTAGTCGGGTTCGAGCAGGCCGATGTCGCGCGCAGCCTCGCAGGCGGCGCGATGGATCGAGGCGCGGCTGTCGACGAGCGTTCCGTCGATGTCGAACACGGCGAGGGGTCTCAAACCAAACTCCGCTCATCCCGGCGAAAGCCGGGACCCAGTACTTTGGGTGATGTGCCTCTGGCCTCGTCGCTATTACCCAAGTCCTGAAACGCTGGCGTCAAGCTGGACAGAACTGGGTCCCGGCTTTCGCCGGGATGAGCGGATCTAAAAGCAATCATCGCTGCCGCCTCACCCCTTCGAACGGATCGCTCTCGTTGCCTTCCGCCTCCTCGAAGCCGAAATGGGCGAAGCCGGCCTTCATCTCGGGCGACAGGGGCGCGACGACCTTCAGCATCCCGCCGCGGGGGTGTTCGAGTTCGATGCTGCGGGCGTGGAGCTGGAGCTTGAGATTGCCCGACAGCTCGCGCGACTTGTCGTCGCCGTATTTGGGGTCGCCGAGGATCGGGTGGCCGATGCCGGCCATGTGGGCGCGCAGCTGGTGGGTGCGGCCGGTGAAGGGACGCAGGGCCATCCACGAGGCGCGGTGGGCGGCGCGGCTGATGGTGGCGAAGGCCGTCTCGGCCGGTTCGGCGCGCGGGTCCTTGCGGTCGGCCGGGCGCATCATCTCGAAGTCGTTGATGCCGGTCTTCTTCAGCGGCATGTCGATCTGGCCCGCGGCCGGCTTGGGATTGCCGATGACGATGGCCCAGTAGGTCTTTCGGGCCTGGCGCCGGGCGAAGGCGCCGGCCAGCCGCTTGGCCGCCTCCGGCCCCTTGCCGAGCAGCAGGACGCCGGAGGTGTCGCGGTCGAGGCGGTGGACCAGACGCGGGCGTTCCATCCCCTCGCCCCAGGCCGACAGCAGGCGGTCGACGTGGCGGCTGGTCTTGGTGCCGCCCTGGACGGCGAGGCCGTGCGGCTTGTTCAGGGCGATGACCATGTCGTCCTCGTAGAGCACGAGGGATTTGGCGAATTTGATATCCTGGGCGCTGAGCGTGTGAACGTCGCCGGCCTGACGCGAGGTGTCGTCCGGGATCGGCGGCACGCGCACGGCGGCGCCGGCGGTCAGCCGGCCCTCGGGCTTGATGCGGGCGCCGTCGACGCGGATCTGGCCGCTGCGGGCCATCTTCTGCACCTGGATGTTGGACAGGTGCGGCCAGCGCCGGCGGAACCAGCGGTCGAGCCGGATGCCGTCCTCGGCCTCGGCCACATAGATCGTCTGGACCTCACGCTTCGGGGCGTCGGCGGGGGCTTCATCAGTCAAAGGGCGGCTCCGAAGGCGCGGCGGGCGACCATCAGGCCGACAAACAGGGCGGCGATCGACAGGACCACCGAGACGGCGACATAGCCCCCGGCCATGGCGAATTGGCGGCGCTCGATCATCAGCGCCGCCTCCAGCGAAAAGGCCGAGAAGGTGGTGAAGCCGCCCAGCACGCCGACGGCGGCGAACAGGCGGATCGACTCGCTGCCGATCCCGCCGCGGAAGGCCAGCCAGCCGGTCAGCAGACCCATCAGCAGACCGCCCGTGACATTGACGGCCAGGGTTCCCCACGGCCAGGTCGAGGCCGGAAACAGCCGGAACGCCCAGACTCCCACGCCGTAGCGTGCGACCGCCCCGAGCGCGCCCCCCGCCGCGATGAGAAGAAGTCGTGTCGCCATGGGCGGCTTATACACATCACGCGCCGTGATGTGAGGCGGGGTGAAGCGCGGGCCGGTCCGCCCGCCAGATTCCGCCCGGCCCGCGCACATTTGCGCGAGAACAACTGCGACATTCTGTCAAAATGACCGGCAAGCGTGTCATGGTGGGCGGTCATCGCCGCCGGCGATGCGTCCGGGAGGGTCAGCATGTTCGATATTCCGCCACCCGTAGCGGCCGAGGTGACCGTCGTCTCCGTGTCCGAGACTCCCGCCTGGGAGCCGGGCGTCAAGACGACGCTGGTGCTGTTCCTCGGGCGGCGCGGCGATGGCGCCGTGGAGCCGTTCTACGTCTCCTGGTTCGCCAGCGACCCGCTGCCGCCGCTCGGGAGCCGCTGCCGCCTGACCTACCGGAAGGCCCTTCCCGAACAGGTGGGGAATCGCGCGCCGCCGATGCTGAAGGCGCCGGTGGTCGACGGCTTCCAGTGCGACGGCGCCGGCCTCGACGCCGAAGACACGGTCAGCCGGAGCCTCGCGCCGGGCAAATGACCGACCTGCCCCTCGCCGTCCTGCATCATGTGGCCGTGTTCGGCCTGGTGACGGTGCTGGCGACGGAAACTTCACTTGCCCGGCG
>JADGMZ010000213.1 GCA_015234495.1 Brevundimonas sp.
GCCAGAGGACGGGGCGTTTCGTCGGGAGGGCGGCCTGGGCGGCCGCCTTCAACCGCCCGGATGACGAACACTACAGGAAGCGCCGCTATACGTCCTCCAGTCTGTCACCCCTTGGCCACAATGCGTGGCTGGCCCGCCACAGCGACTAAAGAGCGTTGATTTATGACGCCTTTGTAATGGCCACGCTTCGTTTGCCGCTGATAGCCGGGCGGTCCGCCGCGGCGAATCCGGCCGCGGCAAGCAAGGATAACAACAATGAAGTCTCTCCTCCTCGTCTCCGCCGCTGTCGCCGCCTTCGCCGCGGCTCCCGCCCTCGCCCAGGACGGCCCGGTCGGTTCTGTCGGCGTCACCTATGGCAATACGGAAGTCGACTTCGGCGGGTTCAGCGCCGACTCCGACACCTACGGGATCGACGGCGTAGTCGCCATGCCGGCCTTCGGCGAATGGACCGTCACCCTCGCCGCCAACGCGAGCCAGTTCGACGAAGGCTCCAGCGATGACACGGTCTTCGCCGGCACGGCGCACCTGACCACCCTGGTCGGCTCCGACCTGCGCGTCGGCGGCTTCCTCGGCGCGGCCGACGTGGCCGACGAGACCGCCTTCACCGGCGGCTTCGAGGTCCAGAAATACCTGTCGCGCGCGACCCTCACCGGCGTGGTGGCCTACACCACCGCCGACGACGTCGACCTGGACGCCTGGTCAGTCGGCGGCGACGCCGCCTTCTACGTCACCGACAACCTGCGCCTGAACGCCGGCCTGTCGTGGATGACCATCGACGACGCCGATGTCGACGGCGTGACCTACGGCGTCGGCGCGGAATACCAGATCGGCGCCTCGCCGTTCTCGGTCACCGCCGGCCTGTCGCACTCGGACGTCGAGGACCTGGACATCGACAGCTGGACGGTCGGCCTGCGCTACAGCTTCGGCGGCGGCCTGCAGGCCCGCGACCGCGCCGGCGCGGCCCTGCCGGGTTCTGGCGTCATGGGCATCCTCGGCGCCCTCTAAGCGCCCTGCCCGTCCGAACGACGAAGCCCCGGCGGAGCGATCCGCCGGGGCTTTTCATTGGCGGGGCCGGACGCAGGACATGAAAAAGGCCCGGGGGGTTCCACGCTCCCGGGCCTTCTCTCCATGCAGCGGCGGCGGTCAGCGGCCGATGCGGATATCTCCCGAGCCGACGATGCTGCGGCTGATATCGCCGGTGGCCTCGGCGATGCGGACATCTCCGGAGCCGGCGATCGAGACGCTGACGTCGCCGGCCGTGCCGCCGAAATCGATATCGCCCGATCCGGTGACGGAGATGGACAGGTCGGGGGCCCGGCCGCGGCGGATGGCGACCTCGCCGGACCCGGCGATGGAGATGTCGACGTCGCCGTCGACCGCCGCCACCATGGCGCCGCCCGAACCGCTGATGCTCACGTCCAGCCGGCCGGTGTCGCCCGCCGTCAGGCTGCCGGAACCGGCCAGGCCGACGTCCAGCGAGCGCGACGTTCCCACCATGATGGCGCCGGAGCCGCCGGACGAAATGTCGACCGGCCCGTCCGTATTGGCGACGACCCAATCGCCGCAACCGCTGTTGCCCAGTTCGACCGAGGCCGCCCCGCGGCCGATCGAGCCGAAGACGGCCCCGCCGGTGTCGATGTCCACCGCCCGCGGGGCCCGGATGACGATCAGCGGCGCATCGGCCAGGTCGACCCGCCCGATATTGCGCACCTCCACCGAAGCGCCCTCGCCCGGCCGGGTCCGGTCGGGGCCCGAGCGGCAATTGCGGATGCTGTCGCCCATGCTGACGCCGGCGAAGCGACGGCCGAGGCCGCCGCTGATGCGAACGTCGTCGCCGCGGCGCTGGACCCGCAGGGCCGGCAGTTGCGAGGCGCCCTGTTCGATCTCGACGCCGATGTCGGCACGGTCCTCGACGATGACCACGACGCGGGCCACGGCGTGTTC
Source organism: Brevundimonas sp. (assembly GCA_015234495.1). Lineage (GTDB taxonomy): Bacteria > Pseudomonadota > Alphaproteobacteria > Caulobacterales > Caulobacteraceae > Brevundimonas. The sequence continues at coordinate 1,945 of JADGMZ010000213.1, forward strand.
GATCTCGACCTCCGGTCCGGAGCTGGCGAGCGCGGGGCTGGCGGTCGCCGCGGTGAAGGCGACGGCGGCGGCGGCGGACAGCAGTATGACTTTCATGGCGGGGGCTCCCTCTCCGGAATGTGCCGGGAAGGTGCGACCCGCGCCGCGACGAGTCACTTTAAATCGAGGTCATGACCTCGTTGTAAGGATGAGGGTGCGCCGCCGCTCGCCGCGCAGCGCCCCGCCGGGTGGGCGCCGTCAGCGCATCGCCAGCGGCGCGATCAGGCCCTTGTCCGGCGGCGGCGGCTCGTCGCCCAGTTCGAAGGCCCGCTCATAGGACTCCAGCCGGGTGCGGACCACGCCCAGCCGGCGAAGGCCCAGCGACGCGCCCCACAGCGCCGCCCGCGCCGCCATCGGAGCCCGGTCGGCCGCCAGCACCGGCGCGCCCCAGCGCCGCAGCACGCCGTTGGCGTAGTGCGCCCCGTTGGTCATCCGCGAGCGCCAGGTCTGATAGTCGCACGACAGCGAGACGTTGAAACTGCCCTGGTTCTCGATCCGGTGCGGCGCGTGCAGGGGCCAGGCCACGGCCATGCCCGGCTTCAGGTCGAACACCTCGGCCGCCGCGTCCATTTCGCGCCGGTAGGGCAGGTCCTCGGTCTGCTGTTCGAGGACGATGTTCTCCATCGACCGGCTCGGCATGTGCGTTTCGTCGACCGGATAGATCCAGATGCGCTTCTCGCCGCGCAGGTGGAACAGGGTCACCCCCGGCGGATCGGCGTGGAACGGCACCTTGGCCGAGGGGGCCGACAGGATCAGCTGCCCGGTGACCTGCACCGGCCGGAATCCGGGCACGTGGTCGGACAGGTCGGCGAAAACGCGCCGCATCGCCTCCGCCAGTTCGGGCCAGTGGTCCTGGATGCGGCGCATCTGGATCCACATCCGTCCGGCCCTGGCCGCCTCCAGCAGGGCGGCGCCGGGCCGGTCGCCCTTGGTCCCGGTCTGCAGCAGCGCCTGGTCGTCGGCGTCGTAGTGGAAGATGTTGATGTCGAACAGCTCGGCCGGGTGGCGCTCCAGCTGACGGGCCAGCGCCGCATCCTCGAACAGGCCGCTGTCCAGCAGGCGATGGACGTAGGTCGTCGGCGTGCGGCCGAAGGCCTGCCGCTGCGCGGCGTCGAATTCCGGGATCAGGCGGTCGGTCATGCGGAGGCTCCCAGGCTCTTGCGGGCGGCGGCGGCGGCCGCGCCCGCCGCGCCCGCCCACCAGTCAGCTGCGCGGATCTCGCAGGCGTTGATGATGTCGAAGCGGCGGCCCAGGCTCTGCTGGAAGCGCTGCAGCGGGGCGGGTCCGCCGGCCATCAGCCGCCCGGCCAACCGCGTCAGGTCGGGCCGCGGCCCCTCGGCCACCCCTTCGAAGACGACCCCGTCCGGCTCGGCGAGAGCGGTCTTGTAGCTCTCGTCGCCGGCTCCGAAGTCGACCCGCCGATAGCCAGCCCCGGCCGCCTGCTCCATCTCCAGCCGGGTCAGCAGGGTGCCCACCCCGAAGCGGGCGAAGGCAGGGTCATAGGTGGGAAACCAAAGGTGCAGGGTGCGGCCGTCATCCAGCGACGCCTCGGCCGCGGCCAGTTCGCCGGCTGCGGTGCGCAGGCTGGAGACGCGCAGGCCGTAGCCGCCCGTCCGCCCCTCGAACAGGGCGCGCAGCAGGTCGCCGGTCCAGCCGCAGGCGAACACGTCGTGGCGGCGCGAGCGCCGGTACTGGTCCCGCTTGAGAGCGATGATCCAGTCCAGCACCGCCGGATCGCGCTCGTCCCAGGTGAACACCGGATCGCCGTGCTCGCGTTCGAACCCCCGGCGCAGCC
>JADGMZ010000214.1 GCA_015234495.1 Brevundimonas sp.
CCTGAGGCCGTGGATCGCCAATGCGGTGGACCTGTCGATCGAGAAGTATTTCGGCCGCCGCGGCTACGTCTCTCTGGCCGGCTTCTACAAGGACCTGGAAAGCTACATCTACGACCAGCAGACCCTGACCGACTTCACCGGCTATCCCTACACCGGGGGCACGGCGCCGACGCTGATGCAGGGCTATCTGTCCACGCCGCAGAACGGCGAGGGCGGAACCATCCAGGGCGTCGAATTCGCCGTCTCGGTGCCGTTCGACCTGATCTGGCGGCCGCTGGAAGGCTTCGGGGTCAACTTCAGCGCCTCGTGGACCGACAGCGACATCGTCCCCAATCCGGGCAACCCGTCGCAGCCGCTGCCGGGCCTGTCGGAAGAGGTCAGCAACCTGACCGTCTATTACGAACGCGCCGGCTTCCAGGCCCGGATCTCCAACCGCTACCGCTCGGAGTTCCTCGGCGAGCTGTCGGGCGTGGGCACGGACCGCATCCAGCGGATGGTCGACGCGGAATCGGTGGTCGACGCCCAGGTCGGCTACGAGTTCCAGTCGGGTCCGCTCGAGGGCCTGTCCGTCCTGGCCCAGGTCAACAACCTCACCGACGAGCAGTTCAAGACCTTCGAGAACGACGATCCGCGCCGCGTGATCGATTACCAGCAGTACGGCCGGACCTTCCTGGTCGGCGTCAACTACCGCTACTGATCGTTCCCCCCGATCAGCGAGAGGGGCCGTCTCCGGGAAACCGGGGCGGCCCTTTTTCGTGCCCGGGCCGCCGCTGTCCGGCCACTTTTGGTTACGGTCGCGGCGAAACGGCTGGACGTAGGGCGCGGGATGATGAAACCGTTTTCAACAAGCGCCGCGCGCGTTCGGGACGCGCGGCTACCCCGGGGAGAGACATGACCGAAACCCAATCGCCGCAAGGCCGCGGGACCAACCTGGCCTTCGCCTATGTGACCACCCTGTTCTTCGCCTGGGGCTTCGCCACCTCGCTGATCGACCCGCTGATCGCGGCGGTCCGCAAGGTGTTCGACCTCAGCACGGCCGAGGCCATGCTGACCGCCTCGGCCTGGTTCATCGCCTATGCGGTGGTGTCCGTTCCCGCCGCCGCCGTGCTCAGCAAGCTGGGCTACAGCCGCTCGATCATCTCGGCCCTGGCGGTGATGGTGCTGGGCTGCTTGATCGTGCCGGTGGCCACCATCATCGACTGGTACCCGGGCGTGCTGATCGCCCTGTTCGTCATCGCCTCGGGCGTGACCCTGCTGCAGGTGGCCGCCAACCCTCTGGTCGCGGCCCTGGGCTCGCGCCAGACCTCGCACGCGCGGCTGAATTTCTCGCAGTTCTTCAACTCGCTCGGCACCACCGTCGGGCCCTATCTCGGATCGACCGTGCTGCTGACCGGCGGCGTCTTCGCCACCGGCGCGGTGGTGACGGCGGCGACGCGAGGCGAATCGCTGCGCAGCATCGACATCGCCTTCCTCGGCCTCGGAGCCTTCTTCGCCGTGGTCGCCTTCTTCATCTTCACCGCCCGCAAGAAGATCAACGCCGCGGCCGCCGGGGCGGAGGACGCGGGCGGCGTCGCCTCGCCGCTGAAGGCCTTCACCTCGCCCTGGGCCCTGTTCGGCGGCCTGGCGATCTTCATCTACGTGGGATCGGAAGTGACCATCGGCGGCCTGCTGACCAACTTCCTGGCCAGCCCGACCATCCTGAACATCCCCGAGGGCGACGCCGGCCGGATGGTCAGCCTGTACTGGGGCGGGGCCATGGTGGGCCGCTTCATCGGGGCCCTGCTGCTGACCCGCGTCCGCGCCGGCCTGCTGCTGACGGTGAACACCGCCATCGCGGCGCTGCTGTGCCTGGTCGTGACCCAGACCTCGGGCGAGACGGCGGCCTGGGCCGCCATCGCCGTCGGCTTCTTCAACTCGATCATGTTCCCGACCATCTTCACCCTGACGCTGGAGCGCTCCGGCGCCCCGGCCTCGGCGACCTCCGGCCTGCTGTGCACCGCCATCGTCGGCGGAGCGGTGCTGCCGTACATCGCGGGGCGGATCGTCGACGACGCGGCGGCCCTGTTCAATCCGGCCTTCTACGTGCCGCTGGCCGGATATGTGCTGCTGACCGTCTTCGCCATCGCCTGCGCCCGCTCGGCGCCGCGCGAGGCGGACGTGGTGGCCAAGCCGTCGCCCCACTAGGGCGTCGCGCGCGGACAGGTCAGGGCCGTCGGGCATCCCCCGGCGGCCCTTGCACGTTCAGGCCCGGGAGCCCCACAGTGGGCCAAGGTCGGAGGCCGCATGATCCGCAGACTATTTCGCACCCTGGCGCCCGCCCTGCTGCTGGCGCTGATCGCCGGCCAGGCCTGGGCCGAGGTGACGGTGACCTTCTACGCCCATCCGGGCGCGCGGGTGCGCGACGGTTATCTGCTGTTCCCCCATGCCTATGTGCACGCCGAAGGGACGCTCGACGCCACCGGCGAGGCGGTCGACTGGGCGGCCGGCTTCACGGCCAGGAGCCCGGGGCCGCACCTTCTGTTCGTGCGCGGCGGCGGCGTGGTCGCCGAGCCCGACGCCCGCTATGTCGACGAGGGCCGCCCCTTTCTGCAGCTGACGCTCGACGACGCGACCTGGCACGCCCTGAAGGCGCGGGCCGAATGGTGGAACACCCCGGAAGGCTCGGTCTATGACCTGAGGCGGCGCAACTGCATCACCTTCATCGCCGACCTGGCGCGGGTGGTCGGCCTGCAGACCGCGCCGGAGCCGTCGATGAAGCCGGGGACCTTCCTGGAGGCGACCGCGGCGCTGAACCCCGAGGCGGCGTGGCGGGACACGCCGATGGAGGCGGCGCCCGCGGTGGTGGTCGGGACGTCGGACGCCGCAACCGTCGGCGGCCGCCCCGACAGCGGTTGAAGTCGCCGGCCGTCCACGGTCCGGCAGGGTCTGGCCTTGGGCGGGTCGGGAGGCAATTGTTAGGGTGGGAAGGCTAGAAGGGCGCCCGGGTTCTCCGGCGAGGGCGCGCGAACGGGCAGGTCAGGGGGCCATCATGGCGATATATCCGGTGATCCTGTGCGGCGGCGCCGGCACACGACTCTGGCCGGCCTCGCGGGAGCACAGGCCGAAACAGTTCCTCAGCCTGGCCGGAGAGCAGTCCCTGTTTCAGGAGACGTTGTCCCGGGTCGCACCGCTGACCAGCGACGGGGGCCGTATCGTGGTGGTCGCCGGCCGCGACCATGCAGCCTCTATCGCCGAACAGATCGGCGATCTGGAAGCGACCCTGCTGATCGAACCGGCCGGCCGGGATTCGGGACCGGCGATGGCGGCGGCGGCGGTGTGGATCGCGCGCCGGGATCCTCGCGGCCTGGCGCTGTTCGTGGCCTCCGATCACCACATCCCCGACGCCGAGGGTTTCAGGGCCTCCGTCGTCGAAGGCGCCCGGGCGGCCGAGGCGGGACGCATCGTCACCTTCGGGGTGCGGCCCAGCGAGCCATCCTCCGCCTATGGCTATATCCAGCCCGAAGGGCCGGGCCTGGCCGCCGTCCGGCGCTTCGTCGAAAAGCCCGATCGGCACCGCGCCGAAACCTATGTCGCGGAAGGCTATCTCTGGAACAGCGGCAATCTGGTCGTCCGGGCGGATGTCCTGCTGGACGAGATGAGAACCCTCGCCCCCGACCTCCTGAAGGCCGCGGACGAGGCGGTCCCGGATCAGGCGACCGGGATGGTTGAGCTCGGCGCGGCCTTCAATGCAGCGCCGCGCATCTCGAT
>JADGMZ010000215.1 GCA_015234495.1 Brevundimonas sp.
TGAACGATCCGGCCGGCCTGGCCGGGGCGGTCAACAAGCTCTACTTCCAGGCCTTCCCCGACGAGGTCCGGGCCGAGACGCTGATTTCGCAGCACCCCGGGGACATCAAGGACTTCGCCGAGGCTCACGGCGGCAAGGTGATCCTGAAGCCGCTGCAAGGATCGGGCGGCCAGGGGGTGTTCATGCTGGACCCCAAGGGCAAGTCGAACATCAACCAGATGATCGAGGCCATCAGTCGGGACGGCTATGTCATCGCCCAGGCCTATTTGCCGGCGGCGACCAGGGGCGATATCCGCCTGTTCCTCCTGAACGGCGCGCCGCTGAAGATCGGCGGCAAATATGCGGCGCTGCGCCGGGTGGCGGCCAAGGACGACATCCGCTCCAACGTTCACGCCGGAGGATCGATGGTCGCGGCCGAGATCGGCGAGACGGAGCTGCGTCTGGCGGAAGTGATCCGGCCCAAGCTGATCGCCGACGGCATGTTCCTGGTCGGCATCGACATCGTCGGCGACAAGATCCTGGAGGTGAACGTGTTCAGCCCCGGCAACCTGCACACCATCTCCAAGCTGGCCGGGGTGCGGTTCTCGACGCCGATCCTGGAGTCGATCGAGCGCAAGATCGAGATCGCCCGCACCGCCTCGACCCGGCCGGACAACCGGACGCTGGCCGTGCTCTGACTGCGGCGAAAAGCGCCTCTCGCCAACCGGCGCATCCGGAGTCATTGTTCGTTCAGGCGAGACGACCCGGTCACGCAATCGGGCGCCGTCGTTGGAAACGAGGAACGGCCATGGCTCCCATTCCACCCGTCGACCCGCGCCCCGAAGGCGGCCCCCACCCGGCGGTCAGCCTGCTGCTGGGCTTCGGCGTGATCATCCTCGGCGCGACCGTGGTGCACGTGGTCTTCAACGTGCTGGTCTGAGAACCGGCGCTCCGCTCACTCCGCGGCGGCGGCTTCCGGTTCAGCCTCGTCGGTCGGGGCGTCCTCCACCGGATCGACGGTCTGCCCCAGCGCCGTCTGGGCGGATGCGATCAGGGTCCTGGCGCGGCGCGCCCACGCACCGCCGTGAGGATTGTTGGCGACCGGCTGCACGATCCCCATCGCCTCTGCATGGAGGCCGCGGGCCATATAGGCCCGGCCCAGCCGCATCCGCATGTCGAAGGACTGGGGCGCCAGGGTCGCGCCCACCTCCAGCGTCGATATGTCATTGTCGGATGGATAGCCGGGCTGACCCGCCCGGCTCTCGTTGAGGGCCCGGTAAATGCGGAAATCGAGGGGGTCGGCCTCGAGCGCGCGGGAAAGATAGGTCACGGCTTCGCGGCGGTGCCCGGTCGCCTGCGCCGGATCGGTTTCGGTCGTGGACATGTCCAGCAGCAGTTCCGCCGCCAGGCGCAGCGTTACCGGGTCGTCCTCTTCCGCCGTCAACACCGGTTCAAGGACCTGGAACCCCGCCTCGGACCGTCCCTCCAGCCGGTGCGCGCGAGCCTTGACCAGCAGGCCGATACGCGAGTCCCGGTGACGCTCCCCGGCCGCCAGCGCGTCGCGGATCAGCGCCGCCCGGAACTCCGCCCTCTCTTTCACGGCCTCTTCGCGACGGGCGCGGGCCCGTTCGGTTTCGCCGTCTCGCGGTTCGAAGGGATCGACCTTGACGGGCTCCCGGTCCAATCGCAGGTCAAGCCACGCCAGCCCGCTTTCTGATGGCGACAGCCGCGTGATCTCGACCTCAGGCGTGGGAATATCGAGCTGCGGCGTGTGGTACTGGATCGAGCCTGCCAGATAGAGACGCATGTCGTTCTGCAGCTGTTCCGGAGACCGGCCGGTGGCCGCCTGCATGGCCGCGACGGAGTCCTCCCCGCGTCTGACGGCGGCCAGGTACTGGCCGAGCATGCCGGTCCGCTCCGGCGTGCTCATGAAATAGTGGGTCAGGCCCCAGGCCTGGGCGTAGTAGTCGCCCGCGCGGTAGCGGCCGGAGTCCGATATCCGCCATCTCAGCACGTCAGCCATGGGGGCCCAGCTGTTCACCGGCTGCTGGACGAACATCAGCATCCGGCCTTCGCTGTGGCGACCGTACTGGATGCGATCCGGCCGCACGTCCGCCGTCGCATAGTACTCCGCGAAACCCTCGACGAACCACGAGGGATAGGCCGCCCCGGCCATCTGGAACATGAAATGGTGGCCGTATTCGTGGAACATCACGTGGTCGCCCATCCGGCTTTCGGTGTCGACCACGGCGTGGATGCGGCTGCTGTTCGGCGAATAGAAGCCGCCGACCGAGGCGCCGATGCCCGGCTCGGCCTTCAGCATGTCCCGACGTCCAGCCGCGAGATAGATGTCCAGCTTCGGAATCTCGTGGTCGACGGCGATCGGGTAATACGACCTGAGCAGGAAATCGAAACGCTCGATCTTCTCGGCGTAGGTCCGCAGCGCGCGTTCGCTGGTGTCGCCGTAGATGATGAAATGGTCGGTCTCGGCCCGCAGCCACTGCGCCCATGCCGGCCCGGGCGCGAACATCGCCAGCGCGATCAACGCCAGAACGGCGCGTCTCAGCATGGTCAGCATGAATTCGGCCCCCGGCTCGGCAACGCCGGGTAAAGGTAACGGGGCCACGCGCCCGCGCCAAGCGTGGCGGCGGCTCAGGCCGCCAGACGCATCCACACAGCCTTGTCGGCGGCCACGGCGTCCAGCTTGCCCTTGTCGGCGCGGCTCTGCAGCTGGCGCATCACCGGAGAGGGCAGGGCGCAGAACTGAGGCTCGACCAGATCGGGGTCGCAGCCCGGCGCCGGGGCCGCGAACAGGGCCGCGTTGATCTCGGGCGAACGGTCGTGGATCAGCCAGGCGAGGCGCCGCGCGCGCTGCGGGTCGTTGCGGTGCAGCAGCGGGTCCTCGGCGAAAAGTTCGCAGCCCAGCGTCAGCACATAGTCGAAGCCGAGCCTGTCGAACCGGCGCGCGTCGCCGGGCGTGACCGGGCAGGCCTCGTCCAGGTAGAACACCACGTCGTTCAGCAGAAAGAGCATCGAGCACACCCACCATCACGCCGGGCTCATGGCGGCCCGTTGACGTGACCATAGGCGCCCCGGCTTGCGGTTCGGTGTGCGAACGCGGTTAAGGAATTCGCACCGGCCAGGACGGGCCAGGGGGCCAGGCGCCCCTGGACCCTAACCCGCCACCTTCTCCGTAATGAAATGCCGCCCCTCGCGGTCCTCGATCTCGACGATCCACAGGTCCGGGTCGTAGCGGATCTGGCGCTGGAGATAGTCGTCGAGCTCGGACTCGAACTCGCTCTCGACCGGCTGCATCCATAGCCGCTCGCCGTCGGGCCCGAAGGCTTCACTGTAGAGCCTGGCCCGACGGTTGGCGGTGTCGAAGGCCTTGACGATGACCGTGCCGGCGCGCGGATCCCCCTTGCGGGCGACGGTGGCGAAGGCCCCGCCCAGCTCGGCGCGGCGGATCAGGGCGGACACCCAGAGGTCGGTAGACAGAAGCAATTCGCTAACCCTGATCGGAAACCGGACCGGAACGCGTGGCGCGTAGGGTGCGGCCCATGACGATAGGGCAGAACGCCTCCGCCGCCAAAGCCGTCCTCCTCGCCGCCGCCGTGCTGGCGGCGCCGGCGGCCGCGCGGGCGGAGCCCGCCGACACCTATTACGAACGGGCCTTCGTGGTCGCCGCTGACGCCCGTTGCGGCCTGTTCGACGCGCCGGTCGAGGCCGCCCTCGCCGTCGCCGCCGCCCAGGCCCGCGG
>JADGMZ010000216.1:0-1331 GCA_015234495.1 Brevundimonas sp.
CGACACGCCCTGGCCGATGTGCGGCTCCCTTTCGAGCACCAGCACCGAAAGGCCCCGGCCGGCCAGCGCACGGCCGCAGGACAGGCCGACCGCCCCGGCCCCCACGACCACGGCGTCGAAATCGAAGCTCACGCTTTCGGGCCGTACAGGTGCGCCGCCCGGGCCTCGAAACAGTGCATCAGCTTGCCGACGGCGCGGTCGAAATTGGCCTGCAGCATGACGTCGAGAATGCGCGACTTGAAGGCGAAGTCGATGAAGAACTCGACCCGAGTGCCCTCCGGATGCGGGAAGAACTCCCAACGGTTGCGCAGGTGGTCGAACGGCCCGCGCAGCAGGCCGACCTCGACCTTGGGGGCGTTGCGGTCATGCCGGACCCAGGTCGAGAACCGCTCCTTCAGGAAGGAGAAACCGACCGCCGCCTCGGCGTCGACCAGCGAGACGCCGGGCCCCTCCTCGCGCGGGTTCCAGGCCCGCATCGAGGACACCCACGGCACGAACTCGGGATAGGCGCGCACGTCCGCGACCAGGGCCGCGAGCTGGGCGGGCGTATATGGCAGGATTTTGGTGACGCGGTGGATGGCCAAGAGGCAGGTTCTAGGGGCTAGGGGCTAGGGAATTGGCAAGGACGACGATTGAGGATTCCCCAGAACCTAGGCCCTAGAACCTAGCCCCTGTCTCGCCGCCTTCAGCCGCGCGAAATCCTCGCCGGCGTGGTGCGACGAGCGGGTCAGCGGCGACGACGAGACCATCAGGAAGCCCTTGGCGCGGGCGATCGCCTCATAGGCCTTGAACTCCTCCGGCGTGACGAAGCGGTCGATGGCGGCGTGCTTGCGGGTCGGCTGGAGATACTGGCCGATGGTGATGAAGTCGACGCCGGCCGAACGCATGTCGTCCATCACCTGCATGACCTCTTCGCGGGTCTCGCCCAGGCCGACCATGATGCCGGACTTGGTGAACTGGTTGGGGTCGCGCTCCTTGACCATCTGCAGCAGGCGCAGGCTGTGGAAGTAGCGGGCCCCGGGGCGGATCTTCAGATACAGCCGCGGCACCGTCTCGAGGTTGTGGTTGAACACGTCGGGTGTGGCGTCGATCATCACTTCGGCCGCGCCGTCCTTGCGCAGGAAGTCGGGGGTCAGGATTTCGACCGTCGTGCCCGGGGCCTGGAGGCGGATCTGGCGCACCACCTCGGCGAAATGGGCGGCGCCGCCGTCGGACAGGTCGTCACGGTCGACGCTGGTGATGACGACGTGATTCAGGCCCATCTGCTGCACGGCGAGGCCGACCTTGGCCGGTTCTTCTGCGTCCAGCGGTTGCGGCAGGCCCGTCTTGAC
>JADGMZ010000216.1:1341-3738 GCA_015234495.1 Brevundimonas sp.
GTTGCAGAAGGCGCAGGCCCGCGTGCAGGTGTCGCCCATGATCATCAGGGTGGCGTGCTTCTGGCTCCAGCACTCGCCGATGTTCGGGCAGGCCGCCTCCTCGCAGACCGTGTGGAGCCCCTTCTCCTTCACGATGGCGCGGGTGGTGTTGTACTGGCCCGAGCCGGGCGCCTTGACGCGCAGCCAGTCGGGCTTCTTCAGCACGGCGGTTTCCGGCCGGTTCTGTTTCTCGGGGTGACGCAGCTCGGCGGGCGTCTTCGTCAGGGTGTCGATCAGCGTGACCAAGGCGGCGCGGGCTCCGGGCGTTTCGAAGCCGCTATGTCGTCCTTCCGCGTGTCGATGGCAAGGCGGGCCCCGGGTTCACGCAAGGTAACGCATCTTTTCAACGCCCTCCCACCGCTCTAGTTTGCGGCCTCAGACAAGGCGCGGCCAACGCGTCACGGAGGATGTCTTTGCGCCTGCCCCTGGACCCCACGGCCGTCGAGGAAACCGTCTTCGACGCCTTGATCGCGGCCCGCGAAAAATACGGCGACAAGGAAATCCTGGAAGACCAGGACCGCAAGCCCCTGACCTATACCGGCCTGCTCCGGGCCGCCTTCGTCCTGGGGCGCAAGATCGCCGCCATGACCGGGCCGGGCGAGCGGGTCGGAATCCTGCTGCCCTCGAGCATGGGGGTGGTGGTCACCTTCTACGGCCTGCACGCCCACGGGCGGACGCCGGTGATGCTGAACTTCACCTCGGGCGAGCAGAACGTGAAGGCGGCGATCAAGGCCGCCGGAGTGGAAAAGGTGCTGACCGCCCAGCGCTTCATCCAGCAGGCGAAGCTGGAGGCGCTGGTCGGGCAGATCGGCGACGTGGCCGAGGTCGTCTGGCTGGACGACGTGCGCAAGTCGATCGGCCTGCCGGACAAGCTGTACGGCCTGATGGCCGGGTTGATGCCAAGGAGGTTCCGGGTCCGGACCGAGCCGTCGGCGCCGGGGGTCATCCTGTTCACCTCGGGCAGCTTCGGAGCGCCCAAGGGCGTGGTGCTCAGCCAGTGGAACCTGGTCGCCAACTGCCGCCAGGTGGCGCAGCACATCGCGCTCGATCCCGACTGGGTGATGTTCAATCCGTTGCCCACCTTCCACTGCTTCGGCCTGACCGGCGGGGTCCTGCTGCCGCTGCTGCAGGGGATGAAGGCGTTCCAGTATCCGTCGCCGCTGCACGCCAAGCAGATCGTCGAACTGCTGCCGCAGGTGAAGGCCTCGATCCTGTTCGCCACCGACACCTTCCTGAACCAGTACGCCCGGGTGGCCGGGCCGGACGATTTCTCGACGCTGCAGTTCGTCGTCGCGGGCGCCGAACGCGTGCGCGACGAGACCCACCACCTGTTCAACACCCGCTTCCATGGCCTCAAGCTGCTGGAGGGCTACGGCGCCACCGAGGCGGCGCCGGTCGTGGCGGTGAACCATCCCGACCGCAACCGCCCCGGTACGGTCGGGCAGGTGCTGCCCGGCATGGAATGGCGGCTCGATCCGGTCGAGGGCATCGACGACGGCGGCCGGCTGTATCTGCGCGGGCCGAACGTGATGAAGGGCTATCTGTCGCCCGAGAATCCCCTGGCCATCGAGCCTCTGGAAGACGGCTGGCATGACACCGGCGACATCGTCTCGATCGACGACGAGGGCTATGTCTGCATCCTCGGCCGGGTGAAGCGGTTCGCCAAGATCGGCGGCGAGATGGTGTCGCTGACCGCCGTCGAGGGCCTGGCCAGCGCGGTCTGGCCCGAGGCGCGCCACGCCGTGGTCTCCGTCCCCGACAGCCGCAAGGGCGAGAAGCTGGTGCTGGTCACTGACCGCAAGGACGCCGAGGTCGCGCGGCTGGCCGAGTGGGCCCGGCAGCACGGCGCGCCGGAGCTGGCGGTGCCGAAGAAGATCATGCGCGTCGGCGAGGTGCCGGTGCTGGGCACGGGCAAGACCGACTACGTCGCCATCCAGCAACTGGCCGAGCTCGACAAGGCCGCCTGAGCGGCTCGCCGAACATTGTTGTAACGCGCGCCGACTCCGGCTCGACTGGCCGTCCCACTGAAGGGAGGGACTCATGTTCGACCGGTTCTCCGCCTGGCAGCCGCAACTGCTCAGCGTGCTGCGCATCGTCACCGGGTTTCTGTTCGTCTGCCACGGCACGGCCAAGGTGCTGGGCTTTCCCGCCGCGGAAGGCCTGCCCGAGCCGGGCCTCAGCCTCGCCGGCCTGTCCGGGCCGCTGGAGCTGCTGTTCGGCGCCCTGTTCCTGATCGGCCTCTTCACCCGGCCGGTCGCCTTCCTGGCCGCGGGCTTCTGCGCGGTCGGCTACTGGGCCGTGCATGGCGGCCAGTCCCTGCTGCCGTTCACCAACGGTGGCGATGGTCTCGCCACCGTT
>JADGMZ010000217.1 GCA_015234495.1 Brevundimonas sp.
GGTGATCCTGGAGGCCATGGCTACGGGCACGCCGGTGGCGGCCTATCCGGCGCACGGGCCGATCGACATCATCCCGAACTCCGGCGCCGGGGCTATCGACAAGGACCTGCGGACGGCCTGTCTGGCGGCGCTGGAATGCGACCGGGGCGCGGTGCGGGCCTATGCGGAGAAGTTCAGCTGGCGGGCCTCGGCCGAACAGTTCGTGGAGAATCTGCAGCCCTATCCGGAGCCGGAACGTGGGCGGTTCTGGCGCCGGCTGAGGCGGATCGCGCGGCTGCGGAAGAAGGCGGCGGCCTGACCTCCCCATGAGCGAAGGCGAATGGGGAGGACGGTCGGCGCGGAGCGGCGACCCGGAGGGGGCGGCGCAGGCGTCAGCCAGCCATTCGCCAATCCCCTGTCACCGAGCCGCCCCCTCCTGATCGCTGCGCGATCTGTCCTCCCCACCGGCCTTCGCCGATGGGGAGGTGATGCCGTTCCCTAGAAGTCGAACTGCGCCCGGACCTGCAGCGTCTGGACGTCGACGTCGGAGGCCGCGACCTGGGCCTTGTTCTCGGCGTCGGTGTAGTTGGCCAAGAAACGGACATAGGGGAACGGGTACCAGGTGGCCCCGAGGGTGACGGCGGAATACTCGCCGGCCGTGGCCACGCCCGCGAACTCGGTCAGGTCGGCGGCGTCGTAGCGGATCGCCAGCTCGACCGCGCCCATGCCGCCCTTCGTCACCGGCTCGCGGATGCTGATGCGGTCGAACTTGCCGTCGGCGGCCTTGTACCGGCGCTGTTCGCCGGTGGGGAAGAAGGAGGCGAAGACGTAGTAGCCCGTCGCCTCGGCCGAACCGCCGCCGGTCAGGTCGGCGTCGATGGTCGCCCATTCGCCCTGCACCGAGAAGCTGCGCCACACCCCGGCGGCTTCGAGGCCGATGGCGGTGTCGGCGTCGCCCGCGCCCAGCGGCGACGAGCCGGCGTCGGTGTAGCGGTCGCCGTAGTTGGTGTTGTTGCGCACCCGGTAGCGGAAGGCCGAGTCGTCGCCGCGATCACGATCGCGGGCCCAGACGCCGAGGTGGATCTTGACGTCGTCGGTGACCACCGGCGCGAAGTGGGCGCGGACGAAGACGCCGCGCTGTTCGTCGCCGCCGGACGAAGCGTCGTTGATGTTGTCGCCGTGGACGCCGCCCGCGATCGACCAGTTATCGCCGCCGGTGCGGGCCGCCAGCGTCATCACGCGGCCGGCGTCGATCAGGTCGTTGAACGGCCCGCGCTCCATGAAGGTGGTGTAGCGTGACGAGGTCAGGTTCTCGAGCGACAGGCTCTTGATGTTGCCGAGGGTGACGGCGGTGTTGTCGTTCGGCGCGTATTCCAGCAGCAGGTCTTCCCAGCTGGCCTCGCCATTGGCGATGGAGGCCTCGGCGACGTAGGACCAGCGATCCGTCCAGGTTCCCTGCACGCCGATGCGGGCGGTGCGGATGCGGCTTTCCGAGGCGCCGAAGTCGAGGCCGACGGCGCGGTCCACGTCCTGGCTGACATAGTCGAAATAGACCCGGCCGCGCGGCTTGAAGGTGAAGTCGCCCCATTTCAGCTCGGGCGCGCCCTTCCAGGTGATGGTGGTGGGTTCGGCGTCCTGGGCCTGGACGGCGCCGGCCGCCAGCATGGAGACGACGGCGAGCGCGGCGCCCGCCAGCAGGGAGTGATGTCGCACGGATGATGTCCTTCGGTTTGCCCCGCCCGACCGGATGTCGTCAGGTCAGGCCCCGAATTATCGCCGTGCGGCGACGCTTTTGCTGAACTCCGGCGACGGTTGGATGAGGTTGCGGTGACGGTCTTTCGACCATCCGGACTCAGGACGGTGACGCTTTCCGGCCGGATTTGTGACGACCCCGGAACGCCGGGGCGGACAGCAAGACGCCGCGGACCTTGCGGCCCGCGGCGTCGCGGCGCTCGGGGAGGGTGAGGCCGGCCTATTCCGGGCGGGCCATCGCGGTCATGTCGGCGGCGATGGCGCGCTGGGCGGCCAGTTCGTCGGCGGGCAGGGGCACCAGGCCGCGATCCTGCAGATAGCCGCCGCGGCCGGCCGAGCCCTCGGACATGAACTCCAGCACGAACTCCTTCAGGCCCGGGGTGACGCCGACGTGCTGCTTCTTGACGTAGATGAACAGGCTGCGGGCCAGGGGATAGGAGCCGTCGCCGATGGTCGCCGCCGAGGGGGCGACGCCGTCGATGGTCAGCGGCTTCACCGTGTCCATGTTCTGCTCGAGGAAGGAGAAGCCGAACACGCCCAGCGAGCCGGGAGTACGGGTCAGGGTCTGGACGATGGCGTTGTCGTTCTCGCCCGAGTCGATCCAGGCGTTGTCCTCGCGCAGGGTGTGGGCCACGGTTTCGAAGCGCTCCTTGTCGGAGGCCTTCAGGGCGGCGAGGGCGGGGATCTTCTCGGCGCCGGGGGTCATGCCCATCTCGAGGAAGGCGTCGCGGGTGCCCGAGGTCGGCGGCGGGCCGTAGACCTGGATGCGCTGGGCCGGCAGGCCCGGATTGACCTGGTTCCAGCTGGTCGCGGGGTTGGCGCCGAAGGCCTCTCCCGAGCCGGGGACTTCCCTGGCCAGGCCGAGGTAGAGATCCTGCAGCCGCAGGTCGAAGTCGCCGCCGGTGCGGGCGGTGGCGACGACGATGCCGTCATAGCCGATCTTGATCTCGACGATGTCGGTGACGCCGTTCTTCTGGCAGAGGTCGAACTCCGAGGCCTTCATCGGCCGCGAGGCGTTGGCGATGTCCGGCGTGCCGCCGCCGACGCCCTCGCAGAATTTCTGGATGCCGCCGCCGGTGCCCAGCGACTCGACGCGGGGGGCCGCGCCGCCGGAGGTGCGCGAGAAATTCTCGGCCACGCGGCTGGCGAAGGGGAAGACGGTCGAGGAGCCGACGGCGAGGACGCCCGACTGGGTGGTCGGTCCGGCGGCGTTGTCGCCACAGGCGCCGAGGGCGACGAGTGCGGCGGCGGACACGGCGGTGAGAAGGGTGCGGTGCATGGGGTGGTGGCTCCGACATCGGATTGAAGTCGAGGCCGCTTGGACCACAGGTTTGTGACGGGCGGGCCGGGGGAACGGTGACGGTTCGGCGACGCCGCTCCTGGGCCCTTCTCCCCTTGCGGGAGAAGGTGGCCGAGCGGAGCGAGGTCGGATGAGGGGTCTCTCCGGCCGATGGCGTGAGCGTTCCACCGTCGGTCGACGACTTTCGCCGCCGGTGCGACCCCTCATCCGTCAGCCTTCGGCTGCCACTTTCTCCCGCAAGGGGAGACGGGCGACAGTCAGATGTGGATCGCGTGCCCGAGCGCCCGCAGGGACGCCTCGTGGAAGGCCTCGCCGAGGGTGGGGTGGACGTGGATGACGCCGGCGACGTCTTCCAGCACCGCGCCCATTTCCAGCATCTGGGCGAAGCTGTTGGAGAGTTCGGCGACGTGCTGGCCGACGGCCTGGACGCCGAGCAGGCGGTGGTCGGTCTTCGACGCCAGCACCCGGACGAAGCCGCCATCCGAGCCCGCCTCGATGGCGAGGGCGCGGCCCAGGGCCATCAGCGGGAAGACGGCGGTGATGACGTCGTCACGGCCCTCGACCTCCTGCGGGCCCAGGCCGGCGGAGACGATCTCCGGCTCGGTGAAGCAGACGGCGGCGATGCTGACGGGGTCGAAGCGTTTGTCGTGGCCGGCAATGATCTCGGCGACGATCTCGCCCTGGGCGCTGC
>JADGMZ010000218.1 GCA_015234495.1 Brevundimonas sp.
CCACGGCCGATGAAGCGGGTGCCCATGTAGGCGAAGTCGGCCCCCATCATGGTCGCCGCGGCCACGTCGCGGCCGGTGGACAGGCAGCCGGACAGGATGATGGTCCCGTCGAAGAAGCCGCGCACCTCCTCGACGAGGGCGAAGGGGTTGACCACCCCGGCGTGGCCGCCGGCGCCGTTGGCCACGAGGATGAGGCCGTCGACCCCGGCCTGGGCGGCCTTCCTGGCGTGGCGGACATTGGCGATGTCATGGAAGACCACGCCGCCGTAGCCGTGCACCGCGTCGACCACGTCGCGCACGGCGCCTAGCGAGGTGATGATCAGCGGCACCTTCTCCTCGACCGAGACCATCATGTCGGCCATCAGGCGCGGATTGGTCGGGTGGACGATGTGATTGACGCCGAAGGCGGCGGCGTCAGGGGCCAGGCGGCCCTTGATTTCGTGCAGCCACTCCCGATAGCCCTCGGTGGTGCGCTGGTTCAGCGACGGGAAGGTGCCGATGACGCCGGCGTTGCAGGCCTCCACCACGAGATCCGGCCCCGAGACGAGGAACATCGGCGCGGCGATGACCGGCAGCTTGAGGCCGTTCTGGAGGGATGCCGGAATCGCCATGGTGTTCGCCCCGCGTTGTCTTTCGCTACGGATAGCGGGGGGACGCAGGGGAAGGCAATGAGGGGCGAGGGATTAGGGATCAGGGATGAGAGATCGGCGCCGGGTCGGGTTGTGCGCCATGACAAGTTTCCTCCCTCATCCCTCATCCCTCATCCCTGAGATGACGGCCCGGCCGCGAGCGGCTAAACCGCAGGCATGACCACCGACACCTCGGGCCTGCACCAGCTGGGCCAAATGACCGCCGCGCCGACCAGCCCGGAGACCGCCGAGCTGGAGCGGGTGCCGAACCCGCATGCGGGGACGCTGTATCTGACCCGGTTCACGGCGCCGGAGTTCACCAGCCTGTGCCCGGTGACCGGCCAGCCGGACTTCGCCCACATCGTCATCGACTATGCGCCGGGCGAGTGGCTGGTGGAATCGAAGTCACTCAAGCTATACCTTACCAGCTTCCGCAACCACGGCGCCTTCCACGAGGACTGCACCGTGGCCATCGGCAAGAGGTTGGTGGCGTTGCTTGAGCCGAAATGGCTGAGGATCGGGGGCTACTGGTACCCGCGCGGCGGTATCCCGATCGACGTCTTCTGGCAAACCGGGGCGGTCCCCGAAGGGCTGTGGCTGCCGGACCAGGGCGTTCCGACCTATCGCGGGCGGGGGTGAGATACGCTTCATGTCGCTGCGACCGTTCCATCTGGCTTTTCCCGTTCACGACATCGACGCCGCGCGACGCTTCTGGGGCGGCGTCATGGGCTGTCCCGAGGGGCGCAGCGCCGACACCTGGGTCGATTTCGACTTCTACGGCCACCAGATCGTCACCCACCTGATCCCGCAGAAGGGGGAGTCTGACGCCGGCGGCAATCCGGTCGACGGCCACCGGGTGCCGGTGCCGCATTTCGGCGTGGTGCTGGAGATGAAGGACTGGCAGGCGCTGGCCGACCGGCTGGCCGCCGCGGGCACGAAGTTCGACATCGAGCCCTATGTGCGGTTCAAGGGCGAGCCGGGCGAGCAGGCGACGATGTTCTTCCGCGACCCCAGCGGCAACGCCATCGAGATGAAGGCCTTCGGCGACCTCGCCCAGCTGTTCGCCAAATAGCGCCGCCGCCTGCGGGCGGATTTCGACACGGCGAAACGGTCGCGCCTGCGGCTGTATCCGGCATTTCGTCTCCGCTACGCTTCCGCGGCTCCGGGTTCCGGCTTTGGCCGGGATGACGAAGGAAGAAGCGAATGGCGCAGACCACCACCGACGTCGTCATCCTCGGCGGGGGCCACAACGGCCTCGTCTGCGCCTTCTACCTCGCCCGCGCCGGGCTGAAGGTCACCGTGCTGGAGCGCCGCCATGTGGTCGGCGGGGCGGCGGTGACGGAGGAATTCCATCCGGGCTTCCGCAACTCCACCGCCAGCTACACTGTCAGCCTGCTCAATCCGAAGATCATCGCCGACATGGAGCTGGCCCGCCACGGCCTGAGGGTGGTGGAGCGCAAGATCTCCAACTTCCTGCCGCTGGATGATGGGCGGCATTTTCTGGCGGGGGAGGGGCGGACGGCCGAAGAGGTGGCGAAATTCTCGGCCCGGGACGCTGCGCGCCTGCCGGACTACGAGCGCCGGCTGGAGCGGGTGGCGGCGATCCTGCGCGACTGGATCCTGAAGGCGCCGCCGAATGTGGTCGAGGGCGGCTGGATGGCCATGCTGCCCGAACTGCTCAAGGCCGGCGGGCTTGGACGGCAGGCGGCGGGGCTGGATGTCGAGGGGCGGCGCGACCTGCTGGACCTGTTCGCCAAGTCGGCCGGCGACTGGCTGGACGGCTGGTTCGAGAGCGATCCGATCAAGGCGCTGTTCGGCTTCGACAGCGTGGTCGGCAACTACGCCAGCCCCTACACGCCCGGCTCGGCCTATGTACTGCTGCACCATGTATTCGGCGAGGTGAACGGCAGGAAGGGCGCCTGGGGCCACGCCATCGGCGGCATGGGGGCGATCACCCAGGCCATGGCCGCGGCCTGCGCCGAACAGGGCGTCGAGGTGCGGCTGGAGGCGCCGGTCGCCGAGGTGCTGACCGACAAGGGGCGCGCGGTCGGGGCGGTGACCGGGGCGGGCGACGTGGTGCGGGCGCGGGCGGTGGTGTCCAACCTGCATCCGCGGCTGCTGTTCGAGCGGCTGGTCGACGACGCGGTGGTCCCGGCGGACTTCCGCGAGCGGATCGGGAACTACCAGTCTGGTTCGGGGACGTTTCGGATGAACCTGGCGCTGTCGGAGCTTCCGGGCTTCACGGCCCTGCCGGGGCCGGGCGATCATCTGACGGCGGGCATCATCATCGCGCCGAGCCTCGCCTACATGGACCGGGCCCACGCGTCGGCGCGGCTGAACGGCTGGTCGGCCGAGCCGATCGTCGAGATGCTGATCCCCTCGACCCTGGACGACAGCTTGGCGCCGCCGGGACAGCATGTGGCCAGCCTGTTCTGCCAGCACGTCTCGCCGGACCTGGCGGACGAGCACCGCGACACGGTGGCGGACCTGATGATCGAGACCGTCGACCGGCGGGCGCCGGGGTTCAGGGCCTCGGTGCTGGGGCGGCTGGCGCTGGGGCCGCGCGATCTGGAGCGGCGTTTCGGCCTCGTCGGGGGCGATATCTTCCACGGCCGGCTGACCCTGGACCAGCTGTTCAGCGCCCGGCCGGTGCTGGGCCACGCCGATCACCGCATGCCGGTTCCGGGCCTGTACCTGTGCGGATCAGGGGCGCATCCGGGCGGCGGGGTCACCGGTGCGCCGGGGCACAATGCGGCGCGGGCGGTGGTGAAGGATTTGAAGGGAGGGCTCAGGAGTTAGGGCTTAGGAATTAGCAGGGTTCGGCATACCTGCCTCGGAGTCCCAAATCCTAATTCCCAATTCCTAAGCCCTACCGCCTCGCTTCAGACGTCCGCCAGTCCCATCGCGCCCATCAGGGCGTCGCGCACGGCGGCCTCGGTGAAAGGCTTCTGGAGGGTCGGGTGGCCGCGCCACTCGTCGGGCAGGCCGCCCTCGCCGTAGCCGGTCGAGAAGACGAAGGGCACGCCGCGCTCCTTGAGCCTGGCGGCCACCG
>JADGMZ010000219.1 GCA_015234495.1 Brevundimonas sp.
CGGTCGCCGCGCACATAGGGCTCCGCCCTCAGCGCCAGCCGGTCCGCTGAACAGTCGCCGCCCATCCGCCCGTGCCAGTCCCAATACGCCACACCCATGTCGGCGGCGACCCGCCGTTGCACGTCCCGGACCACCGCCAGCGACGGCGGCGGGGCGCGCAGCCCGTCGGCGCTGCAGCCGTCCGTGACCCCGTTCCTCAGGGCGTCCGGCGCGCCGAGGATCAGGATCGAGGCCTCCCACGGCGCGAACTGCCGCATCTTCCCGATCTCGGCCCGCAGCAGCCGCTCGTAGGCCGCCGGGTCCAGCGCCGGGTCGAACCCCTCGTTGACGCCATAGGCGAGCACGACCAGCGACGGCGCCCAGAAGCCGATGACCATGTCCATCATCCTCCCGTCCCGCGACGCCAGGTCCGCCAGCGTCGCCCCGGTCAGCCCGAGGCTGGAAACCACCACCCCGGGGCCGAGGCGTTCGGTCCAGACGGTGTCGAGGGTCACCCCCCGCCCGACCCCGCGAAACGTCACCACGGAGGTCGGCCCGAACAGGTCCATCCGGTTGCAGGACGGCCCGTTGTCGTCCGATCCATTCAGGTCGACCGGCCACGGCGCCTCGTCGCCGACGTCGATGGACAGCCCCTCGCCCGGTCCCTGCGGCCAGCCGCACACCCCGACCCGGCCCGCCTCCGCGCCCGGCTCCAGCCGCAGCGTCAGCTCCGCCCCCGGAACCGCCCGCACCCGCACCGCCCCCGGCCCGAACGCCGCCGTCTCCCCGCCGGCGACGGGGCGCAGCGGCGCCCGCTCGACGCTCCAGTTGCGCCCCTCCATCTGCACCTGGAACGGCGCATAGCCGTCATGCGGCGCGCCCGCCGGCAGGAGGCCCCGCCCGCCGGACCCGAAGCGCTGCTGCAGGTCGGCCCTCAGCTTGCCGGTGATGCGATCGCCGGCGGTATGACTGTCGCCCAGCTGAAGGATGCGGACCGGCTCGCCCCGTTTTCCGTCCTCCGTCGCCGCCAGCGCCTCGAACAGTTCGCCAAGTGCGTCCGGCTGGCACAGGCCGCCGGGGCAGACCGCGGCGCCGGGCGTCGGCGGGCTGGAGGCGACATAGGCGGTCTCCTGCCCGGTCGCGGCGAGCGCCGGCGCGGCCAGCAGCCCCCATGCCAGGACCGCCGCGGCCTGTTTCATGTCAGGGGGCGGGCGTGCGGACGGGCGTGGGCGCCGGCCGATCCAGCCCCGCGTCCCGCTTCAGCCGCTCGGCCACCGGACCGCTGATCCGCAGGTATCCGGCCATCGACATGTGGATGCCGTCGTTGGCCCGCATCAGCACCTTGCGGCCGCTGGCGTTGGGCAGATAGGCCTCATACCGGCCCTCCTCGTTCGACGTGAGGGCGGTGGTCTCCAGGTAAGGCACGTTCAGCGCCCGCATCCGCGCCTCGACCACCTCGTTGATCAGCGCCATCCGCCCGTCGAAACGGGCCCGCTTCATGCGCGGCAGGCCGATCCAGTAGACCGCCACGTCGCGGCTGCGCAGCATGGCCACCAGATTGTCGATCCGCGTCGCATAGGCGGCCTTCCAGCCCTCGGAGCCGAAGGCGTGGACGGCGCCGTCCAGGCTGATGGCCTGGGCGTCATTGGCGCCGAACAGGATCACCGCCACATCGATCGGCGTCCCTGCGATCTGCCGACGGGTCTTGGCCTCGACGTCGACGTAGTCGTAACGCGACAGGCCGGTCGAGACCTCGGAGAATTTGGTCACCGTCACCCGCGGCTCGTCGCGCAGGTCGCGGTACAGGCCGGCGTAGAGGCCGTCGGCCATGGAGTCCCCGAACACCCCGACCCGCAGCGGCCCCTGCGCCAGCCGCGCCGACAGAGGGGTCACCACCGGCGCCGGCGATGGGGGCGCCACGACGGCCGGCGGCGGCGCTCTGACCACCGGGGCCCTGACCACCGGAGCCCCGATCACCGCAGCCCCGACCGAGGCCGAGGCGTTGGCCCGGTCGCCCAGCATCACGGTCGGATTGCGCAGCCACTGGCGCCCGTCCGGCGTCAGCAGCAGACCCGCCGCCACGCCGACCAGAAACGCGACCGTCAATGCGTTGACGCCAGCCCGCACCTCGTCCCCCGAACATGAGTCCGCCAAAGGGGGGTCTTTTACCCCATCCCCGCCCCCTGACCATCTCGCGCCCGCCTGACGCGAACAAAAAGGTTAAAGCGGAAAAGGGGGGACAGAAAAGTGGGGACACCCACCACTTTCCGATCAGTTCGCCCCGTCCCTGGAAAGTGGTGTGTGTCCCCGCTTTTCCCCCACCTTCCCTGCTGGCAATTCCCGAAAAGCCCGTCCGATAGTCACAAAACTCCCTAGCCTTTTCAGACACATGGCAATTTCTCGAGCCGAGTTTCCGTCCGCGCAGACGCCCCTCGTATAATTCCCCTCGTCCCGTCGCGGGGGAGGGCGCCTGGCGCCAGGACCATCGCGTGCGGCGGGGTGTGATCGTTGCGGGACGCCGGCTGTCCGCCCCTCGGGGCAGGCCGTCGGCGGAACCGGACCATGCTGGAGGACGGGTTGCGCCCCCCTCCGCGCATGCCAAGGGACTGTCCTCCGGTTTGAAACGTGAGGAGCCCAGGGGTTTCTGGAAACCCCTGCCCGTCCGGGCTTAGCTTCGAAAGGGCCTAAAGGGTGAAGGTTCGGGGCCGAAAACTGGCAAGACCCGCGCCGCCCTGCGATGCCCGCCCCGAAGCGCTCGGAAGCCGCGATCACGGCGGAGCGAGGACGTTCGGCCGAAAACAACATCGCTCCCTGCGGCGAAAGCACGGGAGCACATCGGTTCCGGGCTGACCGCCCGCGCTCCGCCGACCTCCCCGCCTTCCGCGGCCCCCGCCCCGGAAGCCGATGACGCATGTCTGAAGCCAGCTGCCTGTTGCCTGCCCCTCCCCGAAACCCGCCCTTCACCCCCTTCCCCGAAACCGCTATCAGCCGCCCATGACCCTGCCCCACGCCCTTTCCGGCCTCGGCGACATCGCCGCCGAATACGACATCCTGCTCTGCGACGTCTGGGGCGTGATCCACAACGGGCGCGAGAGCTGGCCCGCCGCCTGCGAGGCCCTGGCCCGCTTCAACGACCACGGCCACGTCGTCCTCATCTCCAACTCGCCGCGGCCCTCCTCCGACGTGGTCGCCCAGCTCGACCGGCTCGGCGTGCCGCGCGACAGCTGGAAGGCCTTCGTCACCTCCGGCGACGCCACCCGCGCCGAACTCGCCCGCCGGGCGCCGGGCCCGGCCTGGATCATCGGTCCGGACCGCGACTGGCCGCTCTACGAGGGGCTCGGCCTGCAGACCGCCCAGGGCGCAGAGGACGCCGCCTTCATCTCCGTCACCGGCCCCGTCGACGACGAGACCGAGACGCCCGAGGACTACCGCGAGCGCCTCGCCGCCGGGGCCGCCCGCGACCTGGAGCTGATCTGCGCCAACCCCGACCGCGTCGTCCAGCGCGGCGACCGGCTGATCTACTGCGGCGGCTCCCTGGCCGACCTCTACGAAAGCCTCGGCGGCCGGGTCACCATGGCCGGCAAGCCCTACGGGCCGATCTACGAACTGGCCATCGCCGAGGGCCAGAAGCTGCTCGGCCGCACCGTCAACCGCGCCCGCGTCCTGTGCATCGGCGACGGCGTGGTCACCGACG
>JADGMZ010000220.1 GCA_015234495.1 Brevundimonas sp.
CCGCCCTGGGCCTGCCGCTCGTCGCACTCGGCGTGCTCCTCGCCGGCGCCGCGCCCCAGGGCCTGCCCTTCCTGCCGCCGGACTTCCTCAGCCCCAGCGACCAGTTCCGCTTCGCCCGCACCGCCTTCGTCATCTTCATCGTGGCGGCCTCGACCGACTGGGTCGACGGCTTCCTCGCCCGCCGCTGGCACGCCACGACGCGGTGGGGCGCCATCCTCGACCCGATCGCCGACAAGGTTCTGATCACCGGCGCCATCCTCGGCGTGCTGGCCTGGGGCTCGGTGCCGCAGGCGGCCATTCCCTGCGGCCTGATCCTGTTCCGCGAGTTCGCCGTTTCGGCCCTGCGAGAGACCGTCGCCGGCAAGGTCAAGCTGCCGGTGACCCTGCTGGCCAAGTGGAAGACCGTGCTGCAGATGGTGGCCCTCGCCGCCCTGCAGCTGGCCCTGGCTCCGCTGTGGGAAGGCTTCGGCCTGCCCTTCGAATGGCTGCCGCCATTCCAGACCTTCGCCTATCTGCTGCTCTGGCTCGCCGCCATCGTCACCCTGTGGACCGGCTGGCAGTATTTCCAGAAGGCGCAGCAGAAGATGAGCCAGCTCTGAGTGGCCAGTGGCGAGTGGCTAGTGGCCAGTTGCTGCGAAGCTGACTTGCCGGCTCATCAATCACTAGCCACTGGTCACTAGTCACTAGTTACTGGCCACGGGCGCGCGTCAGCGCGCGCCCAGTTCCTCCACCAGCCGCTCCATCCCGTAGACGTCGCGCAGCGCCGCGGTGACGGCGGCGGTGGTCACGACCACCGAACGGTTGACGTTCACGTCGTAGCCATAGGCGTTGCGCTGGGTCAGGACGGTGGAGTCGAAATTGGCCCCGACGATCTCGAAATCCTCGGTCACCACCGGGCTGCCCGACGAGCCGCCGATGGTGTCGGACGACACCGCCATGTTCATCACCGTCTCCGGATTGATGCGGTCCTTCGCCGCCAGCAGCCGGGGGGCCACGTCGAACGGCGGGGCGCCCGTGGCCCGGTCCCACAGGCCGGCGAAGGTGGTGAAGGCGCCGAAGCGCTGTCCCGGTACGTCCGTGCCTTCGATCCGGCCATAGGTCAGGCGCAGGGTGCCGGTGGCGTCGGGATAGACGCTGTCGCCATAGGCCTGGAAGCGCAGGCCGGCCAGCTCTTCGGAGGCCCGCGCCGTCGGGGCCTCGACCCGCGATTCCCAGGCCGAGCGCACCGCGCGGGTCTCGTCCTGGATCGACAGCAGATAGCGGATCATGGGGTCGTCGGAGGCCTCGACGGCCGCCAGGCCGCCCTCCCACAGCGCCCGGCGCACCGCCGGATCGGCCAGGCCCGTGCCTTCGACGAGCCGGGCCGACAGACCCTCGGGGCTCTCGCGGCCCAGCAGGGCGCGCACCCGCGGATCGTCGACGGTCAGCCATTCACGGGTCTTGGACAGCCACCATTCCAGCCGCACCTGCTCCAGCGACGGATAGACCGGCCGCTCGGCGAACAGGCCGTTCTGCACCGCCGCCAGCCGGCTCTCGGCGTACTCCGGCAGGCGCTCGGCCGACGGCTTCTCGCGCTCCTGCGCCGCCCGCACCAGCGTCCGGGCCCAGCTGAACAGCTGCGATCCGCCGCCGACCGAGGTCGTGCCCAGACCGGTGCCGCCCTCGAGCAGGGCCGTGGCGGGATAGAGTTCACGGGTCGCCGCCTGCACCTCGGCCAGTTCGCTCCACGGGTCGCCGGCCCCGGCGATGCCGCCCGCGCGCCGGCGGAAGTCGGCCTCGGCCTCGGCCTTCATGCGCATGAAGGCCGGATCGACCAGCGCCGCCATCCGGCCGCGGCCGCGCTTGTAGGTGTTCTCCACGCCCGAGATCGGGTCCATGGCGATGAAGGCGTTCTCCTCGCTCTCCTCCGAGAAGCGGATCAGTCGTCCGCGCAGCTCCGAGGCGATCAGCTGGTCCAGCGGCAGCACCACGTCGCGGATGGTGGTCAGCTGATCCATGGTCAACAGGCGCTGGGTCGAGCCCGGGCTGCCCGAGACGAACACCGGCGTGCCCTCGACGGGATTGTCGGCCTTCCAGGTGAAGTGGGTGGGCGTCGCCACCGGCTGCCCGTTCTCATAGAGACGGATGAAGGCGGCATCGATGGCGAAGCGGGGGAAGCTGAAATTGTCCAGATCGCCGCCGAAGGTCGCGGCCCGGTCCTCCGGCGCCCAGGCCAGGCGCACGTCGGTGTAGCGCCGGTACTTGTACAGCTTGAACTGGCCGCCGCGGTACAGGCTGACGACCTGGCAGCGGAAGCTGGCGTCGCCGGCGCAGGCTTCCTGCTCGATCCGCCCGGCTTCGGCGTCGCGGGCGCGGGTGAATTCCTGCCCCTCCAGCCCGGCGCCGGCCGCGTGCATGCGCTCGGTGATGTCGGAGATCTCGGTCAGGATCTCGGCCGAACCGCCGGGGCATTTCAGCTCTTCCTCGCGGCTGCGCGGGGCGAAGCCGGTCTCGGCGTAGTTCACGGCCTGCGTCGACAGGTTGGCCACGCAGCTGGCCACGCAGTGGTTGTTGGTCATCACCAGGCCTTCGCCGGAGACGATGCCCGCCGAACAGCCGCCGAATTTCACCGAGGCCAGCCGCACCCGATCCAGCCACGCCTGGTCGATATCGGTCCCCAGGGTCTGGTTGGCGCGCGCGATGGGGAAGTTGTCGAAGGTCCACATGCCTTCCTCGGCGCTGGCCGACGAGGCGGCGGCGAAGGCCAGGACGGCGACGGAGGCGGCGAGGGTGAGGCGGCGCATTGTATTCTCCTGCCTTCTCCCCTCGGGGGAGAAGGTGGGCCCGAAGGGCCCGGATGAGGGGGCTCTGTCCGCATCCAGAACGGAAAAAGGGGGCGGTCGTCAACCGGCCCCCTCAACCGTCTCGCTTCGCGAGCCACCTTCTCCCCCGGCGGGGAGAAGGATTTGGCTATTCGACCCCCAGCTCCTCCAGCAGGCGCGGGTTCGGATAGACCGTCCGCAGCACCTCGGTGACGGCGGCGGTCGACACCGACACCGTCCGGTTCAGGTCGCCGTCGTAGCCGAAGGCGCCGCCCAGGGCGTGGATGTTGCCGTCGAAGGCTGCGCCGATCACCTCACCCTCGGCGTTGACCACCGGCGAGCCGGAGTTGCCGCCGATGATGTCGTTGGTCGAGACGAAGTCGTAGACCACCGACTTGTCGACGTCGTCCTCATGCTCGGCGAAGGCCGCGGCCAGGTTGAACGGCTCCGAGCCGGTCGCCCGCTCATAGAGGCCGCCGATATGGGTGAACGGCGGAACCGTCACGCCGCGGTAGGTCCATCCCTTCACCTGGCCGTACGACAGGCGCAGGCTGAAGGTGGCGTCCGGGTATTGATCGGTGCCGTAGACCGCGAACCGGGCCTGGGCGACCTTCTCCGCGGCGCGGGCGGTGGGGGCGTTGACCTCGGCCGCCCAGCGGGCGCCGACGGCCTGAGCCGCCTCGTCGTTGGCGGCCACGAAGGCCAGCAGCGGATCGGCGGCGGTCATCTGCTCCAGGGTCATGCCCGCGGCCTGGCGCCGGAAGTCGGCGTCGGCCATGCGCGTGCCTTCGATCAGCCGCTCGGCCAGGGCTTCCGGGCTCTCGCGGCCCAGCAGCGCCTTCACCTGGGGGTGG
>JADGMZ010000221.1 GCA_015234495.1 Brevundimonas sp.
CCCTGGTGAACGCGGCCCAGGCCCTGATCGACAAGGGCGCCACGGAGGTCTCGGCCTACATCAGCCATGGCGTGCTGTCGGGCCCAGCCGTGCAGCGGGTCAATGACGGGCCGCTGAAGGAACTGGTCATCACCGATTCGATCGAGCAGCCGGACGAGGTCATCGCCTGCCCGAAAATCCGCAGCGTTTCCGTGGCCCCGCTGATCGGCGAGGCCATCCGCCGGATCGCCAATGAGGAATCGGTCTCCAAGCTGTTCGACTAGGAATTCCGGAACCCGATCGACGGCTGCCCCATTTGCGCCGTCAGGTTAGGCGTTGCTGGACGCCGGCAATCCGAGGAGTTCAGATGCGTCCGGTTTCCCTGCGCTATGGCCTGTCCGTCGCCGCTGTCGCCGCCGCCGCACTGCTGGCCGGTTGCGCCGCCAACGCCGTGTCCAAGGCGGAGGCCGAGGCCGCCCGCGTGGCCGCCGAGATCGCCGCACGGACCCCGCCACGCATCCGGCTGAACCAGGGCGTCGCCGACGCGGCAGCCGTCTACATGGCGTTCAGCCGCGACATGGCCTCGCTGGAAGGCGGCTTCACCGACCCCGAACAGATCCAGGCGGCGCTCCGCCGCGGCGCGGCCTACGACCCCGAGCAGATCTCCCGCGGCCTGGTGGCCTATGCCTCTATCCTGGCGCTGCAATCGCCGGAGTTCGTCTCGGGCGTCCGCGGATTGGCGGACGACCAGGTCACGCGTGAGCGGCTCGTCGGCCGCATCGTCGCCGATCCCGGCTACGCCGCGACCCTGCCGGGCGCGGAGACGGCGGCCGGACTGGTCATGGCGACGCTGTCGGCGGACATCGACGCCCTGAGCCGGGCGGCCAATTCGATCGAGAACGACGCCTACGCCATCCAGGCCCGCTACGATCCGCGCCGGGCCTGGGCCGTGGCCGAGGTGCGGGACCGCGAAGGCCGGCTGGAGGTCGCCAAGTCGCGCTCGGCCCAGATCATGACGCCGGCGGCTGACGAGGCCGCGCGGCTGTTCGCGGCCGCCCACAGCGGCGGCGGCGCCCTGCCGGTCAGCGGAGCGCCCCGCAAGCCGCCCTACCCTGCGGCGGTGACCAATGCCCTGGCGCTCGCGGCCCTGGCCGCCCTCGGCTACGCCGGCGAGAACGCCCGCGCCAATACCGACGCCCTGCAGTTCGATCGCGTCAGCCAGGGCTGTCTGAGCATGTCCAAGCTGAACCTGTTCCAGTGCCTGGCGGCCTCGCGCCCGAACTATGAGGACATGTTCTGCCTCGGCCGCCACATCGTCCGCGACCTGGCGACCTGCTCGCGCGGGGCGGCCATGCCCGCCCCGATCGTCACCGTCTCCGACGTGACCCCGGCGGACCCCCCGCCGCAGAAGGCCGAGCCGATCATCATCACGCCGCCGCCTCCCTCGACCGCCCCGGTGACGACGCCGCCCGCGACGCCGCCGCCCGTGCAATCGAGACCGGCCCCCTCGGCTCCGCCGCCTGCGCGGTCCGAGCCGCCGCCTGCCCCGGCCCCCTCGATAACGGAAAGATTGAACACCCAGCCGGACCGCGCCACGCCTCAATGAGCGGCCGCGGAGCCCGTCAGTCCGCCCCCCTCGCGGCGCATTAACCCTCGTGGAACCACTTTGACCGCGTTATAAGCAGGTCCGAAGTTCCGGCGCCAAACCGCGGCGCCGTGAGTCAGGGTGGGGTTTTCGTATGCTTGAGGCTCATTTCCGCCGCGGCCTGTCGCTCGCCGCCATCGCCGCAGTGTCCGTGCTCGCGGCCTGCGCCACCCCCGAGCCGGAGCCCGCGCCGCCCCCGCCTCCGCCGCCGCCCGCCGTCAGCCTGAACGACGGCGTCGCCGAGGCCGCTTCCATCTACGTCGCCTTCATGCGCGAGGCCGGCACCATCAAGGCCGGTTTCGACACCGCGGAAGCCATCCAGGCGGCCATTCGCAAGGGCGCCTCCTATGAGCCCGCCCAGTTGTCGCGCGGCATGATCGCCTACGGCTCGATCCTGGCGCTGCAGTCCCCCGAATTCGTGCAGGGGGTCCGCACCTATGCGGTGGATCCGGCCATCCGGCAGGAAATGGTCGCGCGCATCATCGCCGACCCGGCCACGGCCGCCACCCTGCCGGGCGCGGACGCCGCCGCGGGGCTGATCATCGAGGCGATCGGACGGGATTCGGCCACCATGCTGGCCATCGCCGAGGCAGTCGAGGAAGACGCCTACACCATCCAGGCGCGGTCCGACCCGCGTCGCCGCTGGGCGGTGGTCAACATCGCCGACCGCGACGACCGGCTGCAGAACGCCAAGGCCCTGTCCGCCGTGCAGATGCTGCCTTCGGCCGACGAATCCGCCCGCCTGTTCGCCGCCGCCAACAGCGGTTCGGGGCTCGAAGTGACCCCGGCTCGCGCCGGTCCGCCCTACACTCCGGCCGTGGTGCGTTCCCTGGCGCTGGCCGCGCTGGCCGCGCTGGGCGCCGGGGGCGAGGACGCCCGCGCCAACACCGAGGCCCTGACCGTCGAGCAGAACAGCGAATTCTGCCTCAACATGTCCAAGCTGATGCTGTTCCAGTGCCTGGCGGCGTCGCGTCCCAGCTATGAGGACATGTTCTGCGTCGGCCGCCATGTGGCCCGGGACCTGGCCACCTGCACCGCCCAGAACATCAAGCCCGCGCCTCTGGCGTCGCCGACGACCGAGGTGGCCAGCGAGGCCCCGGTCCAGACGCCGGTGGCCGCGGGCGCCGCCGCGGCCTCGGTGTCGGCGACGGCGGCCCTGAACAGCGACGGCTGATCCGCGGGCGTGATCCGCATGCCCAGACGGTTGCGTCCCCCGGCGTCTCCGTGTAATAGCCCGCGCTCTTGAATTCGAGGGTTCGAGGACCCCGCCGCGCGGGCGATGAGTCAGCGCGGCGTTTCTGTTGTTGAGGCGAGCCAGATGGCCGAGATCATTCTGAACGTTGATGTCCGTGAAGGCGTCGGCACCGGCGGCGCGCGCGCCGCGCGTCGTGCGGGCATGGTCCCCGGCGTGCTGTACGGCGGCGACAAGGCCCCGGTGGCCATCTCGGTGAACGAGCGTGACTTCCGCAAGTCGCTCTACACCGGCAAGCTGCTGGGCCACCTGGTGACCCTGAAGTACGGCAAGGAAACCCAGCCGGTCATCGCCCGCGACGTCCAGTTCGACCCGGTGTCGGACCGCCCGCTGCACTTCGACCTGATGCGCGTCGACGAGAAGCAGACCATCAAGATCGACATCCCGGTCCGCTTCATCAACGACGACCAGTGCGAAGCCTTCCGTCAGGGCGGCTCGCTGGAAATCGTGCGCCACTCGGTCGAGGTCAGGGTCCGCGCCGACGACATCCCGGAAGACCTGATCGTCGACCTGTCGGGCCACAAGCTGGGCGACATCATCCGCTGGACCGACCTGAAGGGCGCCGAGAAGGTCGAGCCGACCATCACCGACCGCGACTTCGTGATCGCCTCCATCAAGACCTCTTCGGCCGCCATCTCGGCCGCCGCCGACGAAGCCCAGGAGGCCGAAGTCGCCGCCGAGGCCGCGGAAGTCGAAGCCACCGAACAGGCCGCCGCTTCGGAAGACACCGCCGAGGGCTGATCCCTTCGCGACAAGCTGCTACTGGAACGGCCCC
>JADGMZ010000222.1 GCA_015234495.1 Brevundimonas sp.
CCTCGAAGGCCTGACCGGCGACAACGCCGACCAGACTGCCGGCATCGCCATCATCCGCCGCGCCATCCAGGCCCCGATCCGGCAGATCGTCGAGAACGCCGGCGTCGAGGGTTCGATCGTGGTCGGCAAGGTGCTGGAGAACAAGTCCGCCACCTACGGCTTCAACGCCCAGACCGAAGAGTACGGCGACCTGGTCCAGATGGGCGTCATCGACCCCGCCAAGGTGGTCCGCACCGCCCTGCAGGACGCCGCCTCGGTGGCCGGCATCATGATCACCACCGAAGCCGCGGTGGCCGACGCGCCCAAGAAGGCCTCGGCCGGCGGCGCCCCCGACATGGGCGGCATGGGCGGCGGCATGGGCGGGATGGACTTCTGATCCGGAAGTTCAGCCGGCTCTAGAAGCTGACACAGAAGAGGGCGGGTCCGGAGACGGGCCCGCCCTTTTTTTGGTCTATCCACGATCTGGAACGAACTGAACCCTGGCCCCAGTTGGCCCAAGGGCCTTGCAGGCGGGATACCAGCGCGGCTCCTTCCCGCCGCGTTTGCGGGTGTTGTAACAGGCGGAAAAGGCTTACGCTTCGGCAACCGAATTGGCGGGAAAGCGTTGCGGCCGGACGCAGCTGAGCGACGGGGGAGAGGTGGATGCGTCAATTCCGGAAGGGAGCCGCCGTGGCGGTTCTCATGGTTCTGCCCGCCGCGGCGCAGGCCCGGGAGACGCCTGCGCCGAAGGAAACGGCGATCGCCACGGCGCGGCAGCTGGGCGGCGGTCCGGGCGACCAGGACCTGACGCGGCTGTCGCTGGAAGAGCTGGCCATGGTCGAGGTGACCTCGGTGTCGCGCCGGCCCGAGGCCCTGGCCGACGCGGCGGCGGCCATCTTCGTGATCAGCGCGGACGACATCCGGCGCTCGGGGGCGAGCAGCCTGCCGGAGGCGCTGCGGCTGGCCCCGAACCTGAACGTGCAGCGGGTCAATGCGGTCGACTATGCGATCAGCGCGCGCGGCTTCAACGGCTACGAGACCTCCAACAAGCTGCTGGTGCTGGTCGACGGGCGCAGCATCTATTCGACCCTGAGCTCGGGCGTGTTCTGGGACGCCCGCGACCTGATGCTGCAGGACATCGAGCGCATCGAGGTGATCAGCGGGCCGGGCGGAGCCCTGTACGGCTCGAACGCCATGAACGGCGTCATCAACATCATCACCCGGCCGGCGACGGAGACGCGCGGGACCCTGATCAGCGTCGGGGCCGGGGACGACGACGCCGACTGGGCGGTGCGCCACGGCGGCGACCTAGGCGGAGCCGGGGCGTGGCGGGTCTACGCCATCGGACACCGGCGCGGCGAGAGCCTGACCCCGGACGGGCTGGAGGCCAATGATGACGCCGAGGGGGCGCGGGCCGGGGCGCGGGCGGACTGGACCGCGGGCGAGCACCGGCTGACGCTGCAGGGCGACGTGTTCGACAACCAGGTGACCGTCAACGAGAACCCGCTGGGCACGGAGACGCATGTGCGCGGCGGCAATGTGCAGGGCCGATGGGTCATGCCGCTGGCCGGCGGGAACCTGCAGGTGCAGGCCTTCTTCGACCGCTTCGAGCGCGAGGAGCCCGGCACGCTGGAGGAGTCCGACACCTGGGACCTGTCGGTGCAGCACGCCATGGAGGCGGGGAGGCACCGGATCGTGCTGGGCGCCGGCCACCGGATCGTGGATTCGCGGCTGGCGGCGGCCCCGGGCGAGCCCTTCCTGGATCCACCAGAACGGACCCTGACCCTGACCAACGTCTTCGCCCAGGACCAGATCGAGCTGGGCGGCGGCGTGACCCTGACCCTGGGCGCCAAGTTCGAGGACAACAGTTTCTCGGGCCAGGAATTCCTGCCCAGCGTGCGCCTGGCCTGGCAGCGGCCGGGCGGCGACCTGGTCTGGGGGGCGATCAGCCGGGCCAGCCGCACGCCGAACCGGATCGAGCGCGACCTGACCCTGCCCGGCTTCCTGGTCGGGGCCGATTTCCAGTCCGAGACGGCGACGGCCTACGAACTGGGCTACCGGGCCAATCCGCTGCCGCGGCTGTCGTTCTCGATCAACGGCTTCTACAACGTCTATGACGACCTGAGGACGGTGTCGGTCACGCCGGTCAGCTTCCTGCCGCTGAACCTGACCAACCGGGGCGTGGCGCAGACCTGGGGGGTGGAGGCCTGGGGCGGCTATGACGTGTCGCCGGCCTGGCGGCTGAGCGCGGGGCTGAGCACCCTGACCAAGGACCATGACGCCACCCCGACCCTGGATGACATCAGCGGCCTGGTCTCGATCGGCGACGACCCGGAATACCAGCTGCTGGTGCGGTCGCAGCATGACCTGACCGACGCCGTCGAACTGGACGTGCGACTGCGCGCCGTCGACGACCTGGCCGCGGTCGACGGCTATGTCGAGGCGGATGTGCGGCTGGGCTGGCGGCTGACAGAACAGCTGGAGCTGTCGGTCACGGGCCGCAACCTGATCGAGGACCGGCGGGTCGAGACCGGCGACGCCGTTCGCGGCCGGGCCTTCGGTCGCAGCATCTTCGGCGCGCTCCAGGTGAGCTTCTGAGATGTTCGCGGGGCGGGGGTCCTTGATTGTGCTGGCCGTCCTGCTCCAGGGCCTGGTCCCGGCCGCCTCGGTCGCCGCCCCGCCGATGCAGTCGAGCCTCGAGTATTCGGTCAAGGCCAACTATCTGGTGCGGTTCGCGGCCTTCATCGAATGGCCCGCCCGGTCCTTCGCCAGCAGCCGGTCGCCGGTGGTCATCTGCATCGCCGGGCGCGACCCCTTCAACGGCGCGCTGGAGCGGGCGACGCGCGCCCAGACCGCGCACGGGCGGGTGCTGACGGTGCGCCGCCCCGCCACCGCCGAGGCCGCCGCCGGCTGCCATATCCTCTATGTCGGGCGGCGCGGCGGGAGCCTCGTGCCGGACCCTCCCGGACCCTTGCTGATCGTCACCGACGCCGCGGTGTCTTCCGACCGCGGGATGATCCATTTCGTCATCGACGACGACCGGGTCCGGTTCCACATCGACCTGCAGGCCGCGTCGCAGAGCCGGTTGTCGATCAGTTCGCGCCTGCTCAACCTGGCGCTCAGCGTAAGGGGGGGGTGAGGAGATGCCCTGGATCGCCCGCCTGCGCTCAAGCCGATTCCCCATCGTGGCGCTGGCCTCGTTGCTGGTGCTGCTGGTCGCGGGGGTGGCCATTGCGATCCTCAACGAACAGTCGCTGAAGCTGCAGACCGCCCGCGAGGCGGGAGCCCAGGCCGATCTGCTGGCCTCGGCGGTCAGCGGGGCCCTGGCCTTCGACGACGCCCAGGCGGCCCAGGACTACGTCAACGCCGTCCAGATCAATCCCAGCGTGCTGACCGCCGCCGTTTACAACGAGGATGGCCGCATGGTGGCCAGTTTCGCCCGCGACGGCGAAACCATCGCCCATGGGACGGCGCCGGTCGAGCGCGCCACCCTGTTCGAGAGCGGGCGCCTGCTGGTGGCCCGCCCCGTCGAGGAGGCCGGGCAGAGGCTGGGCGTGGTTCAGCTGAAGCTGCTGGAGACGCCGCGGGCGCAGCGGTTCAGTCGCTACGCCGGCCTGCTGCTGGTGCTCGGCCTGGCGGGCCTGGTGGTTGTCGTCCTGGCCGTGGC
>JADGMZ010000223.1 GCA_015234495.1 Brevundimonas sp.
CGCCATCATGACCGGCACGGGCGGGACCGCGGATCCGTTCGGCGGCGGCTCCTCCATCATGTCGGACGATCTGGCGGAGGCCATCTACGACGCCGTCGAGGACGAGTCGGTGAAGGCCATCGTCTTCCGCGTCTCGTCGCCGGGCGGATCGCCCGACGCCTCCGAGCAGATCCTGGCTGCGGTTCGCGCGGCCAAGGCGGCCGGCAAGCCGGTCGTCGTGTCGATGGGCGACTACGCGGCCTCGGGCGGCTACTGGATCAGTTCGGAAGCCAACTGGATCGTGGCCCAGCCCTCGACCCTGACCGGCTCGATCGGCGTGTTCGGCGGCAAGCTGGTGCTCTCCGAGGCCTTGGGACGGTTCGGCGTGGACATGCGCAACCTGACCGTGGGCGGCGAATATGCCGACGCCTTCTCGCCGTCCCAGCCCTTCGACGGCGCCGACCGGACAGCCTTCGCGGCCTCCATCGACCGGACCTATGACGAGTTCATCGCCCGCGTCGCGCGGGGACGGAACCTGCACCCGGCCCGGGTGCGCGAGATCGCCCGCGGGCGGGTGTGGACCGGGGCCCAGGCCAAGGGCCTTGGTCTCGTCGATCAGCTGGGGGGGCTCGAGGAGGCCATCGCCAAGGCCCGGCAGCTGGCCCGCATCCCGAATGACGAATCGGTGCGCTTCCAGCGCTACCCCGAATCGAAGTCGCCCTTCGCGGCCCTGTCCGACCTGTTCGGGGTCTCGGGCGAGTCGGCGCGGGTGCTGGTCGGAATCGGGGCGATCATGAACGATCCCGAGGCCGAGGCCGCCGTTCGCCGGCTGCAGACCGAACGGGCCCGGGCCTCGGGGGCGACGGTGCTGGCCGACCAGCCCTACTGATCAGCGACAATCGGACACTCGCCTGTGAAGCGTCCCGTCATTGACCGTTCATCCCGATGGACCGACATTCGGAGTTCGGCGTTGTTCGCAACGCCACAGAGGTAACGCCATGACCCAGTCCGACCGCCTGATCTTCGGCCCCGGCCCCTCGGGCCGCCGACCCGCCAACGGGTTGGTGGCCTCGGTGATGTGGCTGGGCGGCCTGATCGCCACCCTGGCCGCCATGGCTGTCGGCGCGGTTCTGGCCGTCTTCACCGCCGCCGCCGTGGCCGTGATCGCCGTCTTCGCCGGCGCCCTGGTCTTCCTCGCCGGACTGGCCCTGCGTGCGCGCCGCACCCTGTCGGTCCGCCGCCGGCGCGGCGACGACGTCATCGAGGCGCGCAAGGTCGACGGCACCTGGGTCGCCTACGGCTGGGAGCGTCCGGGCCGCTAGATGCCGGACGTCCGCGACGCCCCGTCGCCCAATTTCGACCAGCGCCGCGCCCCGCCGGACATGCTGGTGCTGCACTACACCGGCATGCGCACGGCCGAGGAGGCGGTGGCCCGGTTGCGCGATCCCGAGGCCCGGGTGTCGGCCCATTATGTCGTCGACGAGGACGGCTCGATCCTGCGCCTCGTGGCCGAGGAACGCCGCGCCTGGCACGCGGGAAAGGGGGCCTGGCAGGGCGAAACCGACTGCAACGCCGCCTCCATCGGCATCGAGATCGTCAATCCGGGGCATGAATTCGGCTACCGCGACTTCCCCCAGGCCCAGATCGAGGCGGTGCTCGGCCTGATCGGCGACATCCGCAGCCGCTGGACCATCCCCGACGCCCGCATCATCGGCCATTCGGACCTCGCCCCCGATCGCAAGCAGGACCCGGGCGAGCGCTTCCCCTGGAAGCGGCTGGCGGGGGAGGGGCACGGCCTGTGGTTCGAGCCCGCGGAGGAACGGATCGCCGCCCTCGGAGCGTCCCTGTCCCCGGGCGACGAGGGGCTGGGCGTCATCGTCCTGCGCGCCGGACTGCACCGGCTGGGCTACGGCCTGCAGCCGGGCGGCGACTATGACGACCAGACCCGGATCACCGTCGAGGCCTTCCAGCGTCACTGGCGCCCGGCGACGGTGGACGGCATCGCCGACGGCGAGACGCGGGCCACCCTGATGGGCGTGCTGCAGCTGGCCACGGCGGAGAGCCCGACAGGGGTTCTGGGGTGACCGAGCCCGGAGAGGGTGTCCCCTCGCCGTCCCTCCCCATGAAGGGGAGGGTGAAGATTGACGGCCGCGCTCAGCAGGCCCATCTGTCCCCCGTCAGACGGCCGGGCGGTCGCGGCGGGGGCTTGCTCCCGTCGAGGAAAGTCCGGGCTCCACGGTGAAATGGCGGCGGATAACTTCCGCCCGGGGCGACCCGAGGGATAGCGCCACAGAAAGCAAACCGCCTGCCCTTCGGGGCAGGGAAGGGTGAAAGGGTGGGGTAAGAGCCCACCGCGTGCCTGGCAACAGGGACGGCATGGCAAGCCCCGCCTGGAGCAAGACCGAATAGGGACGTCGCGCGGGCTTCGGCTCGCAGGGCTCACCGCCCGAGGCGTCCGGGTAGGTCGCGAGAACCGGTCAGCAATGGCCGGTCCAGAGGAATGATCGTCGCCGTCCTTTGGGCGGAACAGAACCCGGCTTACAGGCCGTCTGACCCTCTTCCCCTCCAACGACGCCGCCAGGCGTGCGCCGTGCAGCATTGTCCACAGGCTGTCTATACTTGCGGCCGTTCTGTGTATGTTCTGGATTTGCTGTGGCCTGCCGCGCTGTCGAGGTTAATTCTCGTCAACTAATCCCATTGAGGCCCATTTCATCCCATGCTATCCCAAGAACCTGAGTTGGGGTTCGGCGGGCGCGTGGATGCGCCCATGACGCAGAGGGGCGGATCGAAGGGTCCGAGTTGGGGCAGGGCGTGTTTCTCTCGACCTATGAGAAACAACTGGACGGCAAGCGCCGACTGCTGATCCCGCAGGAGTTCCGCACGACCGACAACGGCGCCGAGCAAGGCGTGTTCTGCTTCTTCTCGATCGAGTCCGACTGCCTCGAGGCGGGTGGCGACAAGCTGATGGCCGAATACGTCTCGATGATCGAGGAGCTGCCGTTCGGCGACGAGGTGCGCACGGCGCTGGAAGAGACCTTCTACGCCGGCCAGCGGCCCCTGGCCTATGACGGCGGCGGCCGCATCACCCTGCCCGAGCATCTGTGCGAGGACGCCGGCCTGGGGGAGGACGTGGTCATCGTCGGCCTCGGTTCGCGCTTCCAGATCTGGGACCGCGCCCGCTGGAACGCGCGCCGCGACGAGCGCCGGGCGCTGGCCCGCCAGGCGGTGCGCGAGCGTGGCGAGGCGGGGCGCAAGGCGCTGCTGGCCGGGCGACGCCCGGGCGGGGAGGGCGCATGAGCCCGCACGCCCCCGTCCTGCTGGCGGAAGTGCTTGAGGCGCTCGAGCCGAAGACGGGCGATGTGATCATCGACGCCACCTTCGGCGCCGGCGGCTACACCCGCGCCATCCTGGCCACCGGCGCGACCGTCGTCGCGCTCGATCGTGATCCGACGGTGCAGCCGCACGCCGACGCCGTGGCCAATGACTTTCCCGGCAGGTTCCGTCTGATCCACACGCCCTTCTCGGGTCTGGCCGAGGCCTTCGCCGACAGCGGCGCGGCGCGGCTGGATGGCGTCGTGTTCGACATCGGCGTCTCGTCGATGCAGCTGGACCAGGCCGAGCGCGGCTTCTCCTTCATGCGCGACGGGCCGCTGGACATGCGCATGT
>JADGMZ010000224.1 GCA_015234495.1 Brevundimonas sp.
CGAGAACCTGACCGGTCTGGCGCGGCTGGTGCGGTCGGCGGTGACGCCGGCGATGGAGAACGTCGCCCTGTGGCACGAGCGG
Organism: Brevundimonas sp.; assembly: GCA_015234495.1. Classification (GTDB taxonomy): domain Bacteria; phylum Pseudomonadota; class Alphaproteobacteria; order Caulobacterales; family Caulobacteraceae; genus Brevundimonas. The sequence continues at coordinate 83 of JADGMZ010000224.1, forward strand.
GACATCAGCCACTCCTCGGTCGAGCGCGGCATCGGGCCGGACGCGACCATTCACCTGGACTTCGCCCTGCACCGGCTGGCCGGTGTGGTCGAGCGGCTGAACGTCTATCCGGCCAATATGGAGAAGAACCTCAACCTGCTGGGCGGGCTGGTCCATTCGCAGCGGGTGATGCTGGCCCTGACCCAGGCGGGGGTGAGCCGCGAGGACGCCTATGCGGCGGTGCAGGAGAACGCCATGAAGGTGTGGCGCGGCGAGGGCCGGTTCCTCGACTTCCTCAAGGCGGACGAGCGCGTGACCCTACCCGAGTCGCAGCTCGAGGCGCTGTTCGACATCGGCTACCACACCAAGCATGTGGACACGGTGTTCGCGCGGGTGTTCGGGGCGGCGTGACCCGCAAGCGGGCTTTCGATCCGGTCGTCGACACGAACACCCGGCTGCTCATCCTCGGCAGCCTGCCGGGCGACGCCTCGCTGAAGGCGGGGCAGTATTACGGACATCCGCGCAACGCCTTCTGGCGGCTGATCGGCGGGGTGATCGGCCGCGAGCTGGCCGCCCTGCCCTATGACGACCGGCTGGCCGCGCTGACGGCCGCGGGGGTCGGCCTGTGGGACGTCATCGCCAGCGCCGAGCGGCCAGGCAGTCTGGACACCGCCATCCGACAGCCCGAGGCGGCGGACCTGCGCCGGCTGGCGGCGGGGCTGCCGGCGCTGCGGGCGGTGGCCTTCAACGGCGGGACGGCGGCGCGGCTTGGCCGGGCGGTTCTGGCCGGGGCGACGGACGCGGCGCTGATCGACCTGCCCTCGTCCAGCCCGGCCCATGCGCGGCCGTTCGACCAGAAGGCGGCGGCCTGGGCTGCGCTGGCCCGCTGGGTGGCGTAGGGCCCCCTCAGGCGTGGCGCGGGAATAACGCCGCACCCGCGCATCTTTTCGCGGACTGGGCCATACTCATCGGCGAGCCGTCGCCAAAGCGCGGCGCGGGAGAGGGTTAGCGAATGACCAGCATGCGTCCCTGGGCCGCCGGACTGGCGGTCGCGGTTCTGGCGCTGACGGGCTGCGAGCGGGAAGCGCCCGCGGAACAGCCGGTCACGCCGGCGCCCGCAGCCTCGCCGGCGCCGGCGCCGGGAGCCACCGTACTGGCGCTGGCGGAGCGCGATCCGGACTTCACCACCCTGGTCAGCGCCCTGCAGGCGGCGGGCATGGCGGAGATGCTGGGCGGGGACGGCCCGTTCACCGTCTTCGCCCCGACCAACGCCGCCTTCGAGAAGGTGCCGGCGGCGCGGCGCGACTTCCTGACCACGCCGGAGGGCCTGCCGGAGCTGCGCCGGCTGCTGTCCTACCATGTGGTTCCGGGACGGCTGGACGCCTCCAGCCTGGTGCAGCGGATCGAGGCCGGCGGAGGGTCGCTGGCCCTGACCACCGTGAACGGCGGGGTGCTGACGGCGCGCGTGGGCGCCGACGGGACGGTGATGCTGACCGATGCGGCGGGCGGGACCTCGCGGGTGGTCGAGGCGGACATCATCGCCGCCAACGGGGCCGTTCACGCCGTCGACACGGTGGCCGAGCCGGGTTGAGGCCCGGCGGACCGCCTATTCGTCGTTGCGGATCTGCTCGCGGGCGACCGAGGACAGTTCGTCCATCTTGCGGCGGATTTCGCCTTCCGAGACGGTCAGGCCGGCGCCCTCGAAGTCCTGGGCGATCTTGCGGTAGACGTCTTCCTCGCCCGGCTGTTCGAAATCGGCGCGGACCACGGCGCCGGCGTACTGGTCGGCGCTGTCGGCCGAAAGGCCCATTTTCGCGGCCGCCCACAAGCCCAGCAGCTTGTTGCGCCGGGCGATCGCCCTGAATTCCTGTTCCTGATCGAGGGCGAACTTGGACTCGAAGCCCTTTTCTCGATCGTCGAAGGTCGTCATGGGCGTCTGCAGGCTCCGTCAGGCGGCGCGAATGTGGCCGCGGTCGAGCAGGTCTATAGCCCCCCCGGAGCCGAACGCAACGGAAACCCTGACGGTTCAACCGCCGCTGCCGTTTGTGTCGCAGCCCGGGTTCCGGTAAGGGAGGGCCCGTCGAATTCTCCCGCCCGCCCGATTCCGGATCGCGCCGCCCAGACCACCGTGCTGGCCGCGCGATTTTCGTTTCTGGCGAGGCCCCGCCCGGACCAGCCATGATGAACGTCAAGCGCAAGAAGCTCTACGAGGGCAAGGCCAAGATCCTCTACGAGGGACCCGAGCCGGGCACGCTGATCCAGTATTTCAAGGACGACGCCACCGCCTTCAACGCCCAGAAGAAGGCGACGCTGGAGGGCAAGGGCGTCATCAACAACCGGATCAGCGAATTCATCATGTCGCGCCTCAACGGCATCGGCGTGACCAACCACTTCATCAAGCGGCTGAACCTGCGCGAGCAGCTGATCCGCGAGGTCGAGATCATCCCGCTTGAGGTGGTGTGCCGCAACATCGTGGCCGGCTCGATGAGCCAGCGTCTGGGCATCGACGAGGGCACGCCCCTGCCCCGCTCGATCATCGAATTTTATTACAAGAAGGATGAGCTCAACGACCCGATGGTCACCGAGGAGCACATCACGGCCTTCAACTGGGCGAGCACCCAGGAGCTGGACGACATCCTGGCCATGACGGTGCGGGTCAACGACTATCTGTCGGGCATGTTCGGCGCGGTCGGCATCACCCTGGTGGACTTCAAGATCGAGTTCGGCCGCATCTGGGAGAACGACTTCGCGCGCGTCATCCTGGCCGACGAGATCAGCCCGGACTCGTGCCGCCTGTGGGACAGCACGACGGGCGAGAAGCTGGACAAGGACCGCTTCCGCCGCGATCTGGGCAATGTGATCGAGAGCTACACCGAGGTGGCCCGCCGCCTCGGCATCATGAAGGACATGCCGACCGTGATTCAGGGGGGACTGCACTGATGGCGAAGGTGAAGGTTCATGTGTTCCTGAAGCCGGGCGTGCTGGACGTTCAGGGCAAGGCGGTCGAGGGCGCCTTGCACGGGCTGGGCTGGCCGGGCGTGGCCAACGCCCGCGTCGGCAAGCTGATCGAGTTCGACTTCGACGGCGAGGACGCCGTCGGCGAGGCGAAGAAGATGTGCGAGACCCTGCTCGCCAACACGGTCATCGAAAGCTATCGCGTCGAGATCGCGTGAAGCGGAGCCTGAAGCTGGCCGTCGCCCTGTTCGTGCTGGCGGGCTGCATCCTCTTCGCCGCGGCGCTGGCCGGCGGGCTGATGGACGACAGCGCCTTCACCCCGGCGGCGAAGGAAGCGGCGCACTGACCACACTCGCCAAGCCGGCGTTCCCCTATTAGCGTTTCACCCTTGCCGCGGGGAGACGCCACATTGCTGGTTCGACTGACGCTGATGGTCATGCTCTCGCTCGCAGCGACCGGGGCCATGGCGCAGGACAACCGCTGGCGGCAGGCCGCGCGCTGCGCCGATACCCAGGATCGCGCGATCTGCTGGTTGCGGCAGATGACCGCGAGTCCGCTGGTTACATCCGATCCCGATCTCGCGAGAGCGCCGGCTGTTCTGGCGGCGGCGGGGTTGGTGCGGACGGCTCCGGACACGGCGCCTGAACCGGACGCGCCGTCCGAGTTCGGTTTCTTTTTTGGTGCGATGAAGCAGGCGATCAGCGCGGTTCGATCCGGCGCGCCCGCAGGCGAAGTCATAGCCCTCGTGCGGACCCTGCCCGTGTCTGACGCGCCGTTCCTGGCCAATCCCCTGCAGGACCAGACCCTCTCCTTCGGCCGGCTGGACGCCTACAGCCTGCTGTCGACCGATGAGATCGCCCAGCCCGGGTCCGCTCTGCAGGACGCGCTTCTGTCCGCATGGGAAGAGGACCTGCCGCCCGCCCTGGACGATGTGATCAACGGCGGACCCGAGGCGCTCGCCCACTCCCTCGTGAAGCGAGGCGACCGGTCCGGTGCCGAACGGGTACTTCGCCGCCTCTCGCCCGACAACGAACCGAAGGCCGTCCAGGAGATGATCCGGCATGGCCTGCTCGACGCGGCCGACGACATGGCGCGAAGGGCCACGGTCGAAAACCGGAGAGCCGGTCTGGTCAGGTCGGAGGACGCCGCGCAAAGGCGGACGGCGGCCTATTTCGAACGGATGCAGCCCGAGTTCGATGCGATGATGGCCGCCGCGATGGCGGAGCTCAGCGAAGAGGACCGCGCGCTTCTGGCCGCAGAGTTCGAGGCGGAAGCGCCCGAGCCGGCCGAAGACTTCGGCGCCGTGGCGGCCAGCGAGATCAACCAGGCGCATATCGAGATCATGTGGGCAGCCGACCGGGCCGGGCGGGACGACCTGTCCCGGGCCATGGCGACCGATCTGTTCGAGGCCGGCCTGGCCGGCGATGACGAAAATGCGTTGGCCGGTCTGACAGCGTCGATGACCGTACTGGTCAAACCGGACAGTCCCGGGTCCGAGGGGCGGATGGCGGTCGCCGAAGCCCGACTGGAGACGCTGGCCGGCGAGGGGGCCCGGTTCCCGCTCCGCGCGGTCCATGCGGGCTGGATGAGGCTTGGCCGGTCAGACAGGGCGGATGCGGTGCTCGAACGCTGGCGGCCGCTGGCGGAACGGCAGGCCCGCGCCTTCCGGAACAGGGTCCAAACCGCCTGGGACGGGAGCGGACTGGACCTCGCCTATGACCTGGTCGCCATTCTGATCGAACGCGACCAGGTGTCGGAGGCCGAGGCCCTCGGATTGATGGCGCCGACCCAGCCGATCGACCACGACATCAATCGCGGGCTGGGCATTTCCCGGCTTGAAGAACGGCTTGCCGGGCGCAGCCGCAGCGATCAGATCCAGATATTGATTGCCTGCGCGGGCCGCAGCCGGGAACGGAGGGCGTGGACCGACGCCGAGACCTGCGCCAACCGGCTGGTTGAACTCGCGGAGACGCCGCCGGTTCAGCTGACGGCGGCCGAGCTGTTGCTCCCGGTCGCGGAAGAGGCCGCAAGAACGGGCGATGCGGAGCGGGCCGAAGCCCTGCTGATCCGGGCGCTCGAGATCGGCGGTCCAGCCGCTGAAACCGAAGACGTCCGGGCGCGATTCACCTATCAGCTTGACGCGGCGATTGTCTCCGTCAGCAAGGCGCTGTTGCGAAAGGACGGCCGACTGCAGCCGTCGGACCAACCTCTACCCGGGAGTTAGAGCATGACCTTTTCCGTGACCTCGAACGACATCAGCGACGGCGGAACGCTCCCGGACGCACAGGTGCAGGCCAAGGGGAACGCCTCGCCGCATCTGAAATGGTCGGGCGCGCCGGCGGGGACGAAGAGCTACGCCGTCACCTGCTACGACCCGGACGCGCCGACCGGTTCCGGTTTCTGGCACTGGACCGTGGCCAACATTCCCGCCGACGTGAGCGAATTGCCAGCCGGCGGGCCCGTCCCGGCCGGAGCGGTGGAGGGACGGACCGACTTCGGCGAGCCCGGTTACGGCGGGGCCGCGCCGCCCCCGGGACACGGCCCGCACCGCTACATCTTCACCGTCTTCGCCGTGGACACCGACAGGCTGGACGTGACACCGGACAATTCAGGCGCGGTGTTCGGCTTCAACCTGCATTTCCACACGCTGGCGAAGGCCTCGATCACGGCCACGTACGAGAACAAGGGCGAGGGCTGATCGGGCGCCCTGACATCGCCGCCGAACGCTGCTAAAGGCCCGCGCCATGAGCGCCGCCGTCATCGTCTTCCCGGGTTCCAACTGCGACCGCGACTGCAAGGTCGCGATCGAACGCTCGACGGGCGAAACCGTCGACATGATCTGGCATCAGGAGACGGAACTGCCGTCAGGGCTCGACCTGATCGTGCTGCCGGGCGGCTTCTCCTACGGCGACTACCTGCGCTGCGGCGCCATGGCGGCGCAGTCGCCGGTGATGCAGGCGGTGAAGCAAGCCGCTGACAAGGGCGTCGCCGTGGTCGGCATCTGCAACGGCTTCCAGATCCTGTGCGAAGCGGGGATGCTGCCGGGCGCCCTGCTGCGCAACGCGGGGCTGAAATACGTCTGCAAGCCGATCAGCCTGAGCGTCGCCAACGGCCAGACCCGGTTCACCGCCGGCTACCAGGGCCAGCGCGAGGTGATCATGACCCAGGGCAATGGCGACGGGAACTACTTCGCCGACGCCGAAACCCTGGCCCGCATCGAGGGCGAGGGTCAGGTGGTGTTTCGCTATGTCGACAATCCGAACGGCTCGGTCGGCGACATCGCCGGCCTGCAGAACGCGCGCGGCAACGTGCTGGGCATGATGCCGCACCCGGACCGGGCCTTCGAGGAAGAGCTGGGCTCGGCGGACGGCGCGACCCTGTTCCGCAGCGTGTTCGCGGCGGCCTGACCGAACGGACTTGACCGCGACGGTCGATGCGGCCGAACTCGCCGGCTGACGCAGCGGGGGGGCGGCCATGTTCATGAGCGAACGCCAGAAGATGATCTCGGGCCTGCCCTATGACCCGGGCGACCCGGAGCTGCAGGCCGACATGGCCGCGGCCCAGCAGTGGATGGCGCGCTACAACGCCGCCCTCGGCGCTCCGGCGGCGGCGCGGCTGGACCTGTTGCGGCAAAGGCTGGCCGAGGTCGGCGAGGGGGTGGTGATCCGGCCGCCGTTCCACTGCGACTACGGCTACAATATCCGGCTGGGGCGCGGCGTCTTTCTCAACTTCAACTGCGTGATCCTGGATGTCTGCGAGGTCGCGATCGGCGACCGGGCGCAGATCGGTCCGGGGGTGCAGATCCTCACCGCCGACCACCCGCGCGACGCGTCAGCGCGCGCCGACGGGGTCGAGTTCGGGCGCCCGATTCAGATCGGGCGCGATGTGTGGATCGGCGGCGGGGCGTTGATCCTGCCAGGCGTGACGATCGGCGACGACGCCGTCATCGGCGCCGGAGCGGTGGTGACCCGCGACGTGCCGGCGGGCGCGACCGCGGTCGGCAATCCGGCCCGCCTGAGGGCCTGACGGCGTCAGCGGCTCCCGGCGGGAGGATTCCGCTGGGTGTCCTGTCCGACCGGCTGTACGCCCGCAGTCTCGTCGAGAAACCCGGAAGCGGCCGAGCGGTCGTCCTCCGTCCCGGGCTCGACGTCCGGGGTGGCGACGCCTCCCGGATCGCGCTGGGCCTTCAGTTCGCGCTCCCCGACGCCGAGGCCCTGTTCGCGGGCACGGTCGGCCTTGACGATGTCGGTTTCGAAAACGGGGGTCTCCCCGGGGCGTTCGGGCGTGTCGGCCATGGCGGTCTCCTTCCCCGGGACAACCCCGGGCGGGGGATCGGGGTTCCGGCGTGTGAACCAAGCAGGCCCCCGGCGCGTAGTATGTGCTGAACCGCCCCGCTTGCAGGACGCCGCATGACCTCCATCGTTCGCCCCACCTCCGCCCAGATCACCCGACGGCTGATCGTCCTGGCCGCCGCGGTGTTCGCCGTCGCCGTCGGCTGGTCGCAGCAATTGCTGGGGTGGGGCCAATCGCCGGCGGAGTTCTCCGCAGACAGCGACGAGACGCTGCGGGTCGCGGGCTATGCCTTCTCGATCTGGGGGCTGATCTATCTGGGCCTCCTCGCCTACGCCGTGCGGCAGGCGATGCGGCAGACCGGCGAGAGCCTGCTGGTCCACCGCTTCGGCTGGCCCTCGGTCGCGGCCTTCCTCGGCATAGGCTGGTGGGTGATCGCCGCCGGCTTCGACTGGGAGCTGGCGACGATCGTGCTGATCTTCGCCTCGCTGATCGCCCTGCTGCTGCCGATGCTGCACAACGCCGGGGCAATCCGCGCGCTGGGCCGCACCGAGCGGGACCGCTGGCTGGTGGTCTGGCCGCTGGCGCTGCTGGCGGGCTGGCTGACGGTGGCGGCGCCGGTCAACCTGCTGACGGTGGCGACTGGAGACGGCGCCCTGCCGGAGGCGCTGAGCCCCACCGCCTGGGCCATGCTGGCCATCGTCATCGTCGCCCTGGTCGGGCTGGCGGTGACCTGGAGGGTGCGGACCCTGGCCTACGCCCTGCCGATCGCCTGGGGCCTGCTGGGAGCGTTCGCGGCCGAGATGGAGCGCAATCCGCCGCTGGCCTATGTCGCGCTGGCGGCGGCCGTGGCGGTGCTGATCGGGGCGGTGGTCCTGACCTTCCGGCTGCGGCCGGGCGTTGAACGCGCCCGTTAGTCCGCCTCGGGATTGTCGCGCGGGTCGCGGGCCGGGTCGCCGACGTCGAAGGCCCCGTCCTCGTCGAAGCCGACGCTGCCGACGCCGGCGGCGGAGCCGGTCAGGCGCTGACGGCTGGCCATGGCCTGCCCGGGCGCCGCCTCGTCCATGGCGCGGGTGGTTTCGGGGTCGTTTGAGCGGTTCATCTGCTGATGGTCGGGCGGGGTCGGGGTCGTCTCGGCGGGCGTGCGGGCCATCAGATCCCCTCCCCCTGCTGGTCATCGTTGGCGGCCTGTTTCGAGGCGCGCTCGGCCGCGGCGCTGGCGCCCGCGTCGTCGGCGGCGATTTCCGGGGCGTCCGGGTCCGCCGGCGTGGCGGCGGGGTCGATGGGCTGGTCAGTCATGGCGGCCTCCGTTGGCGTTGACGGATTCAATGGCGGGGCCGCGACGATGTTCCGTCGCGACGGCTGACACGGCCCGCGTCTGCGGCTAGAAGGCGCGGCCATGAGCGCTCCCGAAAAGACCATGGCCGAACTGGCCGCCGAATACGGCCTGGCCCCCAATGAATACCAGGTTGTCCTCGACCGGCTGGGGCGAGAACCCAACAACGTCGAGCTGGGCGTCTTCTCGGTGATGTGGTCCGAGCACTGCTCCTACAAGTCGTCGAAGATCCATCTGGGCAAGTTCCCGACCAAGGGACCGCGGGTGATCTGCGGGCCGGGCGAGAACGCCGGGGTCATCGACATCGACGACGGCGACGCCTGCATCTTCAAGATGGAGAGCCACAACCACCCGTCCTACATCGAGCCCTACCAGGGCGCGGCCACGGGCGTGGGCGGCATCATGCGCGACGTCTTCACCATGGGGGCGCGGCCGGTGGCCCTGCTGAACGCCCTGCGTTTCGGGGAGCCGGAACACGAGAAGACCCGGCGCCTGGTCAAGGGCGTGGTCTCGGGCATCGGCGGCTACGGCAACTGCGTCGGGGTGCCGACGGTGGGCGGCGAGACCAATTTCCACCCGGGCTACAACGGCAACATCCTGGTCAACGCCATGTGCGTGGGCCTCGCGAAGTCGGACAGCATCTTCTACTCGGCGGCCCCCGCCCCGGGGCTGTCGGTGGTCTATTTCGGCTCCAAGACCGGGCGCGACGGCATCCACGGGGCGACCATGGCCTCGGCCGAGTTCGACGAGGATTCGGACGAGAAGCGCCCGACCGTGCAGGTCGGCGACCCGTTCGCCGAGAAGCTGCTGATCGAGGCGACGCTGGAGCTGATGGCTTCGGGCGCGGTGGCGGCGATCCAGGACATGGGGGCCGCCGGCCTGACCTCGTCCTCGGTCGAGATGGCCGGCAAGGGCGGCGTCGGCATCGAGCTGAACATGGACGCCGTGCCCCAGCGCGAGGAGGGCATGACAGCCTATGAGATGATGCTGTCGGAAAGCCAGGAGCGCATGCTGGCGGTGCTGAAGCCGGGCCGCGAGGCCGACGGCCATCGCATCTTCCAGAAATGGGGGCTGGACGCCGCCGTCATCGGCCAGACCACCGACACCGGCCGGCTGGTGCTGAAGCATCACGGCGAGACGGTGTGCGACGTGCCGCTGGCCCCGCTGTTCGACGATGCGCCGATGTACGACCGGCCGTGGGTGCAGCCCGAGCTGCAGCCGCGTCTGGACCCGAAGGAGGTGCCGGCGCCGGAGAGCTGGGTCGATGCGGTGATCAAGGTGGTCTGCTGCCCCGACATGGCGTCCAAGCGTTGGATCTGGGAGCAGTACGACCGCCACGTCATGGCTGACACCCTGCAGGACTCCGCCACCGGGGCAGACGCCGGGGTGGTGCGGGTGCATGGCACGGACAAGGGTCTGGCGATGACCTCGGACGTGACGCCGCGCTACGTGCAGGCGGATCCGTATGAGGGCGGAAAACAGGCGGTGGCGGAGGCGTGGCGCAACCTGACGGCGGTGGGGTCGCGGCCGATCGCCATCACCGACAACCTCAATTTCGGCAATCCGCAGCGGCCCGAGATCATGGGCCAGATCGTCCGCGCCATCGACGGCATGGCCGAGGCCTGCCGGGTGCTGGACTTCCCGGTCGTGAGCGGCAACGTCAGCCTCTACAACGAGACCAACGGCGCGGCCATTCCGCCGACCCCGACGGTCGGCGCCGTCGGCCTGCTGCCCAACTATGACGTGGTCACCGGCTTCGGCGGCATGCGCGAGGGCGACGTGCTGGTGCTGATCGGCGAGACGGTCGGCGAACTGGGCTCCTCCATCTATCTGCGCGAGGTGCTGGGCCGCGAGGACGGCGCGCCGCCGCCGGTCGACCTGGCGCTGGAGAAGAAGACCGGCGACTTCGTGCGCGGCCTGATCGAGGCCGGCGAACTGACCTGCGTGCACGACCTGTCCGACGGCGGACTGATCGGGGCGGCGGCCGACCTGGCGCTGGCCTCGGACTGCGGTGTCGAACTGGACGCAAGCTCGACGACCCATGCCCATGTGCTGCTGTTCGGCGAGGACCAGGCTCGGTACCTCGTGGCCGTTCCGGAGGCGACCGACGTCATCGCGGCGGCGCAGGCGGCGGGCGTACACGCCAGCGTCGTTGGCCGGGCCAGGGGACGCGACTTCGCCTCGGGCGGCCCCGACGGCGACCTGTTCCGCCTGCCGCTGGACCACCTGCGCGAGATGCACGAGAGCTGGCTGCCGCAGTGGATCGAAGGCGTGCACGGATGAAGCGGCTCGCGGCCGGTCTGGCGCTGCTGGCGGTCGCCGCCTGCGGCGAGGGCGGCGACCCGGTGCAGATGGCCCTGCGCGACGCCGCGGCGGCGCGGCAGGCCGCGACGGTGCAGGAAGGGGTGACCGCCCCGCCCGTGACGGCCGCCGCCGAGCCCGGATCGACCGGCGACGCCGCCTTCGTGGCCGGCATGATCGAGCATCACCAGGCCGCCGTGGCGCTGGCGACGAAAACGCTCAAGAGTTCGGACGATCCCGCCATCCGGCGCATGGCCGAGGCCGAGATCGAGACCCGCACGCGGGAGATCGCCGACCTGCAGGCGTGGACGCCGTCGCCACCCTCGCCCGCCGCTCGGTGACGGACGTCACATTTCCGGGCTAGGTCGAGGCGTCCAGAGCAGGAGCGCCGCATGAATCCCTTCGAATCCCTGTCCCGCCGGGGGCTGCTGCTGGGGCTGGGCGCGGGCGGCGCCGTGATCGGTTCGGGCCGGCAGGCGCTGGCCGATCCGGTTTTCGCGGAGTACCCGTTCCAGCTGGGAGTAGCGGCCGGCGATCCGGCCCCGGACGGCTTCGTGATCTGGACCCGGCTGGCCCCGCTCCCGCTCGAGATCGGCCACGGCATGCCGTCCGCGCCCGTGCCGGTGAAATGGGAGGTCGCGACCGATCGCGGCTTCAACAACCTGGTCCGGAAGGGCGAGGCCATGGCGCGGCCCGAAATGGCGCACGCCGTCCATGTCGAAGTCGAGGGGCTGGAGCCCGGTCGGGAGTATTTCTACCGCTTCACCGCCGGCGCCGAGCGGACGCCATGGGGACGAGCAAAGACCGCGCCGGCGCCCGGCTCGCGGGTGGCGCGGTCGCGCTTCGGGGTGGTCGGCTGCCAAGCCTATGAGCAGGGATTCTACACCGCGCACCGGAAGATCGCCGGCGAGGAGCTGGATTTCGTCTACTGCTACGGCGACTACATCTATGAGGGGCGAGGCAGCCGGACCTATACGGGGTCGGGCGGGACGGTGGAGAATCCGCGCCGGCATCTGGGCGGCGAGACCTACAGCCTGGACGACTACCGGCGCCGCTACGCCCAGTACAAGATGGATGCGGACCTGCAGGCCAGCCATGCGGCGGCGGCGTGGTTCGTGACCTGGGACGACCACGAGGTGGCCAACAACTGGGTCGCCGCCCACGATGACGGCGTGCCCCCGGAGGTGTTCCTGCTGCGCCGGCAGGCGGCGGCCCAGGCGTTCTACGAGCACATGCCCCTGCGCCGGTCGGCCTTCCCGCGCGGAGCCGAGATGCAGCTGTACCGGCACGCGGCCTGGGGCGACCTGCTGGACCTGAACTTCCTCGACACGCGGTCGCACCGGTCGGACCAGCCGTGCGACGACAGCTGGGCGACGACCTGCGCGGGCGTCAACGATCCAGCCGCGCAGGTGCTGGGCGACGCGCAGGAGCAGTGGCTGTACCGCAATCTCGACCGGTCGCGGGCCCACTGGAAGGTGCTGGCGCAGCAGATCATGGTCATGGACCTGGAGCGCCGGGAGGGCCCGGAGGAGGGCTTCAACCTCGATACCTGGGCCGGCTACCGCATCCCGCGCCAGCGGCTGCTGGACCGGCTGAAGGAGCGCCGGATCGGCAATACCGTGGTGCTGACCGGAGACGAGCACCAGAACTACGCCGGGGAGCTGTATCTCGACAGCCGCAACCCGGAGGGCCGGCCCGTGGCGGCCGAGTTCGTCACCACCTCGATCAGTTCCTCGGGCGACGGCCAGGACCAGCGCGCGACCGGCCGGCAGTACCTGGCCGACAACGCGTTCCTGAAATTCAACAACGCCCAGCGCGGCTATGTCGTCTGCGACGTGACGCCCGAGGCCTGGCGAACCGAGTTCAAGGTGCTGGACAAGGTGTCGGAAAAGGGCGGGACGCTGACGACGCGGGCGACCTTCGCGGTGGCCAGCGGCGACGGGCGGGTGGTCGCGGCCTGACGCCGGACGCCCCCGCCGGGGCCATTTCCATGACTATAACCGGGACAATTTCCGACGCCATAAGCACGACAATTCTCGCGACATTCGCGACAACTGAGACAGGTCGGGTCGCCGTGGAGCCCGGGGGCGTCAGAGCCCGCTGAGATAGTCGCCCGGTTCGACCAGCACATATCCCGGCGTGGTCTCGACCATCTGGCGGAGCCAGTAGTTGTGGCCCGAGCCGTAGATCACCACGATGCGGTCTCCGGGGCGGGCGACCTGCAGCAGGCGGGCGAAGATCTGGGCGTTGCGAGCGTACCAGCGCGCGTTCAGCACGGCCCCCGGCTGGTCGTCGGCGGCCCCAAACGATATCAGGCGCGCATAGAAGCCCTGATCCCACAGCACCCGCTCGGACGTGTTGGTACGGGTCAGCAGTTGGCCGACCGTCTCGGTCGCCTGCCGCTGCTCGAAGTCGGCGAGCATGGCGGCGACCTCGCCGTGCATGGCGCCGAGCCGTTCGACGCCGCCGTTGGCCTCGGCCCAGGTCTGTACGTCGCCGAACGGGAAGTAGGACGGCTGGCCCTCGCGGTCCTGCTCGTCGATGGCGTAGACGCGCTCAAGGCCCAGGCGGTGCGCCAGCCTGTAGCCGAGCTGGACCCGCTCGTCGGGGTTGGTGAGCAGATCGGCCGGGGTGAAGTCGGGGTAGCGGTGATCCAGCATCGTCGCCTGGTCGCGGGCGATGCGCTCGACGGCGACGGCGGTGGGACGGAAACGGGCCAGCCCCTCGGCCACCGCCTCCAGCTGGGCCTGTTTCTCGGGAATGGTGACCGGATCGACCCGGGCGTTGTGCAGGTCCTGGCCGGGATTGCCCATGTGATAGCTGCCGAGGATCATCACCTCGACGGGTTCCGGCGGCGGCGTCTGGGCGAGGGCGGCGGTCGGCAGGACGAGGGCCGCGACGACGGCGAGAAGCTTCAGCATGGGGACTCCGCACGGGTGTTCGCGGAGAGAGGCCACGGCGAGCGGGTGCGGATGCAAGCTGCGCCATTAACTCTGCGACAGATTCAGACGACCGGCACCGTCTGGCTCAGTCGCCCACCGACCCGGATCGGCTCGACCCGCGTAGCCAGGCCGGTCTTGTCGTCAGTCTCGACGTAGACGCCGCATACGGTGGCCGGGCCGTGGGCGGGGGTGTAGCGGCCGCCGGAGAGGCGGGTGGTGAAGCGCCGCAGGGGCTCTTCCTTGTCGTTGCCGATCACCGAGTCGTAGTCGCAGCAGCCGCCGGCATCGGTTTGGTAGGCGGTGCCGCCGGGGAGGATCTGGCAGTCGGCGGTGGGGACGTGGGTGTGGGTGCCGACGACGAGGCTGGCGCGGCCGTCGCAGAAATGGCCCATGGCCATCTTCTCGCTGGTCGCCTCGCAGTGCATGTCGACGATGACGGCGTCGGCCGCCATGCCCATCGGACAGGCGGCGAGCTCCTTCTCGACGGCGCTGAACGGGTCGTCCATCGGATCCATGTGGATGCGGCCGAGCACGTTCATGACCAGCACGGTCTTGCCGGAATGGGTCTCGAACAGATTGGCTCCGGCCCCCGGCGCGTCCATCAGGCGGGGGTAGTTGAGGGGCCGGATCAGGCGCGGCTCGCGCACAATATAGGTCAGGGCCTCGCGCTGGTCCCAGCTGTGGTTGCCGAGCGTCAGGCAGTCGGCGCCGGCCATGAACAGGTCGTTGGCGGTGTTCTCGGTGATGCCGAAGCCGCCGGCGGCGTTCTCGGCGTTGATGACCACGAAGTCGAGCTTCAGGTCGCGCTTGAGGCCGGGCAGATGATCGGAGAGGCCGTCGCGGCCGGACTTGCCGACCACATCGCCGAAGAACGCGAGACGCATGGGAGATCAGACCTTTCGGGCGGCGGTATAGCCGGTCTCGGTCAGAACGCCATGCAGGCGGATGTCGTGCCGTTCCAGGACCATCGGCTCGACCTGCTGGCCGGCGTAGGCGAGGCCGATACGGACGACGTCAGGCAGGGCGGCGAAGGTTCGGTCGTAGTAGCCGCCGCCCTGCCCCAGCCGGCCGCCCAAGGCGTCGAAGGCCAGCAGGGGCGTGAGGATAAGATCGGGCGTCACCGCCTCGGCCAACGGAAACGGCGCGGGCACGCCGGCGAGGTCGAGTTCGAGCGGGTCGCCGAAGCGCCAGCGGCGGAAGATCATCGCCGCGTCCCGCTCGACGACCACCGGCAGGCACAGCTCGCGGCCGTCGCGCTCCAGCGCGAGGCAGAGGGCGTCGGCGTCCAGTTCGGAGCCGATGGCGCGATAGACGCCGACGATCCGGCCCGGCGGCAGGTCGGCGACGTGGGCGGCGGCGCGGGCGGCCGCGTCCGGCGTCTGGTCGGCCAGCCGTTTGCGGTGCGCGCGCATGGCGGCGCGGAGTTCGCGCTTGTCGGTCATGGGGGAGAGGTAGCGGATTTCGGGATGGGCGCCGAGCCTGAGGCGGGCAGCCCCTCCACCGCTTCGCGGTCCCCCTCCCCATCGCTGCGCGACGGGGAGGAGACACGCGCTCGAGCAGCGAGCCGCCGCGCGGCGAGCGATAGCGCACTGAAGGGAAAAGGGTGGCGGCGCCGCAAGAACCGTGAAGGGCGTTTAAATCCTCTCGACCTGGGTAGCCAGGTGGGCGCCGTGTGCCCAGGCCCACGGGCCTGATCAGGGACAGCTCCCTTCGAGTGAATTAAGGTCGCGAGGAAATGTTGCCTTCGACGAGGGCCGCAGCAAGACCCGCCGTCGGGCAAGATAGTCGCTCCACCGGGGCGGAACAATGGCGCGGCCTACAGCCCCTGGGCGATTTTCTCGAGACGGGCGGCGACGGCGTTGAGGGCCTCGGCGACGCCGTCGGTGGAGGCCGCGTCGACCGGCGCGACGCCGCCGTTCAGCCGGGCCTCGTGCAGTTCGTCGGCGAGCAGCAGGCCGGCCATCAGGAACAGGCGGATGTCGCCGACGTGGCCGACCTCGCCCGCCACCTGGCGGACATGGCCGTCGAACTGTCTGGCGAGGATGCGGACCCGCTCTTCCTGGCCGTCGGCGCAACCGACGGCGTAGGGACGGCCGTTGATCTCGACGGTCACCGTCGCCATCAGCGGGCCTCCTGCTCGGCCAGGCTGGCGCGGATGGCGTCGGCGGCGCGGGCGAGCACCTCGGCGGCGTCGCGGCCGGCGGACTCCAGCTCGTGGATGCGGGCGCGGTCCGTTTCGCTGGAGGGCTGGGGGGCAAACAGGTCGTCGTCGGGCGCCCGGCCGGCGGCAGCCGCGCGGCTCTTCAGATCGAGCAGGCGGCGTTCCAGCAGCGCCAGAGCGCGGTCGACACGGTCCTTGGCGGCCGATGCAGCGTCCATTCGGGTCACATCCTCCAGAATCCGTATAGAACCCGCAAGCGCGTCGGGGTAAAGCGGCGCGCCTCCCTTTTTCCGCCACCCGACGAAAGGTCCCGCCGTGACCGACGCCAGAACCGTATCCGAAAAAGCCACCACCAAGCAGATGGCCGACGCCATCCGGGTCCTGGCCATGGATGGAGTCGAGAAGGCGAAGAGCGGCCACCCCGGCATGCCGATGGGCATGGCCGATGTGGCCACGGTGCTGTTCTCGAAATTCCTCAAGTTCGACGCCAGCCGCCCCGACTGGGCCGACCGCGACCGCTTCATCCTGTCGGCGGGGCATGGCTCGATGCTGATCTACGCCCTGCTGCACCTGACCGGCTACAAGGCCGCGACCAAGGCGGAGCTGTCGAACTTCCGCCAGTGGGGTTCGAAGACGGCGGGCCACCCCGAGTACGGCCATATGCCGGGCGTGGAGACGACCACCGGGCCGCTGGGCCAGGGCCTGGCCAATTCGGTCGGCTTCGCCATGGCGGAGCGGCATCTGGCCGCACGCTTCGGCGACGACCTGGTCGATCACCGCACCTGGGTCATCGCCGGCGACGGCTGCCTGATGGAGGGCGTGTCGCAGGAGGCGATCACCCTCGCCGGCCGCTACCGGCTGAACAAGCTGACGGTGCTGTGGGACGACAACGAGATCACCATCGACGGGGCCGTGGGCCTGTCGGACGCCACTGACCAGAAGGGCCGCTTCAAGGCCGCCGGCTGGGCCGTGAAGGCGATCGACGGCCACAACGAGCACCAGATTCGCGCCGCCCTGAAGTGGGCGACGAAGCAGGACAAGCCGACCCTGATCGCCTGCCGCACGAAGATCGGCCGCGGGGCGGCGACCATGGAGGGCAGCCACAAGACGCATGGCGCGGCGCTGGGCGCGGCCGAGATCGCGGCGACGCGGCTGGGCCTGTCGTGGACGCACGATCCGTTCGAACTGCCCGAGGCCATCGAGAAGGCGTGGCGCAAGGTCGGCCGTCGGGGCGCCAAGGCGCGCAAGGCCTGGGAGGCGCGGCTGGCCGCCTCGTCGCAGGCGGCGGACTTCACCCGCGCGCTCAACGGCGAGTTGCCGGCCGGCGCCTTCGACCGGCTGGAAGCGAAGATCGCCGAACTGGTCGAGACGAAGCCGGCGCAGGCCACCCGCCAGGCCTCAGGGGCCGCGCTGGACGAGCTGTTCGCGGCCGTGCCGGAACTGATCGGCGGCTCGGCCGACCTGACCGGCTCGAACAACACCTTCGTCAAGGGCACGCCGATCCTCGACGCGCCGACCTATGAGGGCCGCTACGTCAACTGGGGCATCCGCGAACACGGCATGGCGGCGGCGATGAACGGCATGGCGCTGCATGGCGGGGTCATCCCCTACGGCGGCACCTTCATGGTGTTCTCGGACTACAGCCGTCCCTCGATCCGGCTGGCGGCGCTGATGGGGGTGCGGGTGATCCACGTGCTGACCCACGACAGCATCGGCCTCGGCGAGGACGGGCCGACGCATCAGCCGGTCGAGCATCTGGCGGCGCTGCGGGCCATTCCGAACCTGCTGGTGTTCCGCCCGGCCGACACGGTCGAGGCGATGGAGTGCTGGAAGCTGGCGCTGGAGCACAAGGCGGCGCCGTCGGCGCTGGCGCTGTCGCGGCAGAAGACGGCGGCGGTGCGAACCACCGCGGCGGGCGAGAACCTGTCGGCGAAGGGCGCCTATGAGCTGAAGGCGGCGAAGGGCGAGGCGAAGGCCACCTTGTTCGCGACGGGGACAGAGGTGCCGGTGGCGCTGGCGGCGGCCGAGAAATTGGAGGCCGAAGGCACGCCCACGCGCGTGGTGTCGGTTCCCTGCTTCGAGCTCTTCTTCCAGCAGCCGAAGGCCTACCGGGACAGCGTCATCGGGCGCGGCACGGTGCGGGTGGCGGTCGAAGCCGCGATCCAGCAGGGCTGGGAACGGTTCATCGGCGAGGACGGCGGCTTTGTCGGCATGACGGGCTTCGGCGCTTCGGCGCCGGCGGAAGTGCTGTATGAACAGTTCGGGATCACCGCCGGGGCGGTGGTCGAGCAGGTCAGGGCGCGCCTCTGATGCGCCGGTTCCTCGCCGCCGTCACGGTCGCGGCGGGGCTCGCCATCGCGCCGGCGGCGGTCGCCCAGACGCCGGTGGAGACGCCGATCATCATCGGAACCTCCTACGCCCTGCCCTCCGCGACTTACGATGGGACGCGGGAGATCAATGTCTGGCTGCCGCCGGGCTACGCCGAGGGTGAGCAGGCCTATCCGGTGCTGTATG
>JADGMZ010000225.1 GCA_015234495.1 Brevundimonas sp.
GAACACATCCAGCACGGCGCCGTCTTCGGTGGTCGCCACCCGCGCCCCGACCACGTCCGCCCCGGCCGCCGCCAGCGCCTCGGCGAGGTCGGCGAAAAGGCCGCGGCGGTCGCTCGCCGCCACCGCGACCCGGGTGGCGGTGGCCGGGCCCTCGCCGGCCGCGTCCGGGACCACGGCGGCCACAGCGCCCTCGGTCCGCAGGCGGCTCATCAGTTCGGGGTGGTCGTCCAGCGGGTCGGCGGCGTGCAGGGCCTCGCCGCGGAACACCGCCTCGGTGCGCTGGTAGAGGTCGCGGATCAGCTGGCCTTTCCAGCCGTTCCAGACGCCCGGGCCGACCGCCCGGATGTCGGCGACGGTGAGGATCAGCAGGGTGCGCAGCCGCTCCGGATCGCCGACCAGCTCGGTGAAGGCCCGCACCGTCTCCGGGTCGGAGACGTCGCGCTTCTGGGCGTAGTCGCTGAGCGCCAGATGGTTGCGCACCAGCCAGACGACGAATTCCGTGCGCCGCGGGTCAAGCCCCAGCCGGTTGCAGGCCCGCCGCGCCGCCACGGCCCCGTCCTCCAGCTGCCCCCGGTCGCCGCCCTTGCCGACGTCGTGCAGCAGCATGGCCAGCATCAGGGCCTCGAAATCGTCGATGCGGTGGACCACCTCGCTGGCGTTCGGATGGTCGGCCTTCAGCTTGCCGCGCTGGATGTCGTTGATGATGCCGATGGCCTGCAGGGTGTGCTCGTCGACCGTATAGGCGTGGTACATGTTGAACTGGGTCTGGCCGACGATCCGGCCCCACTCGGGCAGGAAGCGCCCCAGCAGGCCGGTCTCGTTCATCAGGGTCAGCACCCGGTAGGGCCGCTGGCCGTGGGCCAGGATGTCGAGGAAGGCGCGCGCCGCCTCCCGGTCGCGACGCAGCGACGGCGTCACCAGCGACAGCGAGCGGCTGACCGCGGAGAAGGCGTCCGGATGCAGGTCCAGATCATGGACATCGGCGCAGCGGAAAAGGGTCAGCAGCTTCTCCGGCGCGGCCGCGAACACCTCGGGCCCGGTCACCGACAGCCGGCCGCGGTCCTCGACGAAGCCTTCGATCCCCAGTTTTCGCCGGCGGCCCGGGATCAGCCGCGAGAGGCTCAGCGTCGGCTTCTGCTGGCGCGCCTCCAGCTTGGCCGACAGGGCGCGGGTCAGGCCTCCGACATCGCGCGCGACGATGAAATAGCGGCGCATGAAACGCTCGACCGCCGGCTCGTCGCCGCGCCCGCGCCAGCCCATCCGCCGCGCCACCTCGGGCTGCAGGTCGAAGGTCAGCTTCTCCTCGGCCCGCCCGGCCAGCAGGTGCAGATGGGCGCGGGTGCGCCACAGGAAGTCGAAGGCCTCCTCGAAGGTCCGGCGCTCGCGCGGGGTCAGCAGGTCGTCCATCACCCGCGCCCCCAGCGGGCTGTCGGGGGCCAGGGAGCGGGCGATCCAGAACAGGGTGTTGAGGTCGCGCAGGCCGCCCTTGCCGTCCTTGACATTGGGCTCGACGCGATAGCGCACCGCCCCCGTCTTCTGGTGACGGACGTCGCGCTCGTCGAGCTTGGCGGCGATGAACGGACGCGGATCGGCGCGGGCCACCATGGCCCGGAAGCGGGCGATGAAATCCTCGCTCAGGGCGGCGTCGCCGGCCAGGGGGCGGGCCTCGAGCAGGGCCGTGCGCACCGTCATGTCGGACTTCGCCAGGGACAGGCATTCCTCGACCGAGCGCGCCGAGGCCCCGACCCGCAGGCCGAGGTCCCACAGCACATAGAGCATGAATTCGATGACCTGTTCGGTGCGCGGGTTCGACTTCCACGGCCGCAGGAACAGCAGGTCGAGGTCCGAGAACGGGGCCAGCACCCCACGCCCGTAGCCGCCCACGGCGATCAGGCTGAGCCGCTCGGCGGCGGTCGGATTGGGGGCCGGAAACAGGGTCCCGGCGGCGAAGCGCCACAGCATCCCCAGCATGTCGTCGGCCGCGGCCGCATGGAGGCGGGCGACCTCGACCCCGCCCAGCCCGTACTCCAGCCGCTGGGCGGCGCGGGCCCGGGCCGCCTCCCA
This sequence comes from Brevundimonas sp., assembly GCA_015234495.1. Lineage (GTDB taxonomy): Bacteria > Pseudomonadota > Alphaproteobacteria > Caulobacterales > Caulobacteraceae > Brevundimonas. The sequence goes on from JADGMZ010000225.1 coordinate 2,065, forward strand.
GGAGCGGCGCAGCAGCGCGGCGGCGGCGGCCCGCGGATCGGCCGCCATGGCGGCCGCGGCCCAAGCGTCGCTGTCGGTCGCGCGCGGGTCTGCATCGGCCGGGCGGCGGCTGCGGGGGCTCATCCCGCCGGTATAGACCGCGGCGCGGGCCTGCGCGACAGTGACCACAGGGGACGGAGAGGGCGCCATGACCAGGACCATCGCGACACTGCTGGTCGCCGCCCTGGCCGCCTGCGCCCCGGTCGCGCCGCCGCCGCCTTCTGACGTCGCCGCGGCTGTGGCCCGGCCCGACATCGTCGCCGAGCTCAACGCCGCCCGCACCGATCCGGCCGGCTACGCCCGCAAGGCCCGGGCCCTGCGCGGCCTGCTTCGCGGCGACCGCATCGAACGCCCCGGAGAGATTGCGGTGGTCACGCACGAGGGAGCCGCGGCCATCGACGAGGCCATTGCCTTCCTCGAGCGCCAGCCGCCCCTGACCGCCGTCGCCGACAGCCGGCCGCTGACCCGGGCGGCGGCCGGGCATGCGGCGGACCAGGCGGCGACGGGCGCGGCCGGTCACGCCAGCGCCGACGGCTCCAGTCCCGCCGACCGGATGCGGCGCCAAGGCCGCTGGTCGGCGAGCGGCGAAGCCATCGCCTACGGTCCGGACCGCGCCGCAGACGTCGTCCTGCAGCTGATCGTCGACGACGGGGTGCCGGACCGCGGCCACCGGCGCATCCTGTTCAATCCCGCCTATACGGCCGTCGGCGCCGCCTGCGCCCCGCACCGGGTCTGGGGCCGCGTCTGCGTGCTGGACTTCGCCCGGCCCTAGCTCCGGATCGCCTTCAGCCGGTACAGCGCCTCCAGCGCCTCACGGGGCGACAGCTCGTCCGGCTCGATCGCCGACAGGGCGTCCCTGAGCGCGGACGGCGGCGGCGGGGGCGGCGCCTCGGCGACCGCGAACAGCGGCAGGTCGTCGAGGCTGGTCGCGGCGGCCTTCTCGCCCTCCAGCCGCTCCAGCACCTCGCGGGCCCGGGCCACCACCGGCGGCGGCACCCCGGCCAGCCGGGCCACCTGCACGCCGTAGGAGCGATCCGCGGCCCCGGGCGCGGCCTCGTGCAGGAAGACGAGGTCGCCGTTCCACTCCTTAGCCTTCATGGACAGGTTGCAGACATGGGCCAGCCGCGTCTCCAGCCCGGCCAGCTCGTGATAGTGGGTGGCGAACAGGGTGCGGGACCGGTTGCGGTCATGCAGGGCCTCGGCCACGGCCCAGGCGATGGCCAGACCGTCATAGGTCGCCGTGCCGCGGCCGATCTCGTCCAGCACCACGAAGCTGCGCTCGGTGGCCTGGGTCAGGATGGCGGCGGTCTCGACCATCTCCATCATGAAGGTGGAACGGCCGCGGGCCAGGTCGTCGCCGGCCCCGACGCGGCTGAACAGCCGGTCGACCACGCCCAGCCGCATGGCCCTGGCGGGTACGAAGGCCCCGGCCTGGGCCAGCACCACCAGCAGGGCGTTCTGGCGCAGGAAGGTCGACTTGCCGGCCATGTTCGGGCCGGTGACGATCGACAGCCGGGCGCCGCCTGTGCCCGGCTGTCG
>JADGMZ010000226.1 GCA_015234495.1 Brevundimonas sp.
GACGGCCGGGTCAGGATCCAACCCCCGACGCAGGCCAGAAACAGTCCGATGGCGAAGGTCAGGCCCAGGCCGGCCCCCGCCAGGTGCACCATGCCGACGCTGGCCGGCAGGCTGGCCACGGCCACGGCCTTGGCCGGACGCGGTATGGCGCGGCGCTGCTCCCAGGCCGCCAGCGGCGGGCCCAGCCGGGGGTGGTTCCGCAGCCAGGCCTCCAGCCGCGGCGACGACCGCGCGAAGGCCCAGACCGCCACCAGCAGGAACGGGGTCGTCGGCAGGACCGGCAGGGCCGCCCCCGCGATGGCCAGGGCCGTGGCCGCCAGCCCCAGCGCCCTCAGCGCCAGCCGCTGGTCCGCGGGCCCGGACGGCGAGCACTGACACTCGCCGTAACAGCACAGGTCCTTCGGACAGGTCGCCAGGTCGCAGCAGTCAAGGGCGGTTCGGGTCATGCCCGCACCCGTGTCACATCCGGCCGGCGCGGACCTTGCGCCAGGGCAATGTCAGATCGGCCGCCTCAGCAGCATCGGACCATAGACGGCGACGAAGCCGGCGAAGGCCAGGGCCCACAGCGTCGCCGACGCCGCCAGCAGGGCGGTGCTCCACTCCGCATGGAAGGGCGCGCACACCCGCACCACGGCCGCCGCCAGGATCAACACATAGATGGCGGTCGTCGACCGGTCCGCGACCCGTGCACGGCCGGTGTGGCCGCGCGTCGCCCGGGTCATCATGGCCAGGGTCTCGACCCCCATGGCCCCGGCGGTCAAGGCGTGAATTCCGGCGGTGAACGGCACGGCGGCGGGGACCAGGGCGGCCAGGCCGAGCAGGAGCAGCCCGATCCCGATCCAGGCGTAGCCGAGGTGCAGCACCCACAGCAGCGGCTCGCTGCGCACCAGCCAGCCGCGCCAGCGCGCCAGCCGGACCAGATTGGCCAGGCCCGCCGCGACCATCAGGCCGCCGCTGACCGCCGCATAGGGCGCGGCGACCCAGAAGGCCAGCGCCAGCGCGGTCAGGACCAGCACCGCCGCATCGAAACGGTTGAAGGCCGTCGGCCCCTGGGCGAGACCGCGCGCGCGCGTCCAGTTCTGGGTGAAACTGGGCGTCACCCGGCCGCCGATCAGGGCGATCAGAGCGGTGATCACGGCCACCGCACCGCGCTCGGCCCCGGGCCCGAACACCGGCCAGACGCCGCGCAGATGGAAGGCGATGTTGGCCGCCGCCAGCAGGGTGACCAGCAGGCAGACCGGCAGGTTGCGCCGGTTCTTCGCCGCCAGCACCTCGCGCCAGATCAGCCCGGCGAACACCACCAGGAAGGCGCTGTCGACCACCCCCGCCGGCGCCGCCATCGAAGCCGGCAGGAAGCCCGCCGCCCGCCCGGCCAGCCACAGGAAGAACAGCCCGGCCAGCCAGCCGCCGGTCACCGGCAGCCGTCCGGTCCAGTTCGGCACCGCCGTCAGCAGGAAGCCGGCGATGACCCCGGCCAGATAGCCGAACAGCATCTCGTGGATGTGCCACAGCCGCCCGTCCATGCCCCCGATCGTGCCATCTCCCAGCGTCATCGAGGTCACCCAGATGGGCACCGCTAGGGCGGCCCAGGCCGCCGCGAACAGGAAGAAGGGCCGGAAGCCGAAGCTGAACAGCGGCGGCCCGGAATAGGCGCGGATGGATTCGGCGGATGTGGCCACGGGACAAATATCCTCACTCGAAATGCGGGCGGGCGGGGAGAGCCTGGACCCTCCCCGCCCGGTAGTCTCCCTTCGGCCTATTCGGCCGGCAGGGTCGCCGGTTCGGCGTCGGCGACGGGGCGCGGCTTGAGCCCCCCGATCACCAGCTGTGCAGCGAACAGGGCCAGCGTCAGGGCGCCCGCGCCGAACACCACGTCGCCGGGCACCCGCATCCACACCAGGGTCTGGACCAGCGGCGAGTGGATCACCTCCGGCGACCGGGCGAACCACATGCCGTGCTCGATGCTGGCGAAGGCCTGCACCACCCCGATCGGCAGCAGCGACATGAACAGCATCATGGCCAGGCCGCCGTTCAGAAGCCAGAAGGTCCACGCCAGCAGCCGGTCGTTCCAGGCCTCGCGCCGCGCCAGGCTGCGGAAGCAGAACAGCAGCAGCCCGATGCCCAGCATCCCGTAGACCCCGAACAGGGCCGCGTGGGCGTGGGTCGCCGTCGTGTTGAGCCCCTGGATGTAATACAGGCTCAGCGGCGGGTTGATCATGAACCCGAAGACGCCGGCGCCCAGCAGGTTCCAGAAGGCCACCGCCACGAAGAACAGGATCGGCCACTTGTAGGCCTTGACCCAGGGCGCGGCCCGCGTGTGCCGCCAGTTCTCGAAGGCCTCGAAGCCGACCAGGGCCAGCGGCACGACCTCGAGGGCCGAGAACACCGAGCCGATGGCCATCACCGACGTCGGAGTGCCGGCGAAATACCAGTGGTGGGCGGTGCCCAGCACGCCGCCGGTCATGAACACGATGGTGCCGAACACCACCGCCACGTTGGCGACCATGGCGCGGACCAGTCCCAGGCGGACGAACAGCAGGCTGATCACCGCCGTGGCGAAGACCTCGAAGAAGCCCTCCACCCACAGGTGGACGACCCACCAGCGCCAGTATTCGACCATCGAGATGTGGGTGTGTTTGCCCCACATGAAGCCGGCCGCGTAGAACAGGGCGATCGCCACCGTCGACAGGAACAGGATCACCAGCACCGGCTTGGCCTGCTGCGGCGTGCGCAGCGCCGGCCACAGGGCGCGGGTGACCAGCACCAGCCACAGCACCAGACCGACGAACAGCAGGATCTGCCAGAACCGGCCCAGGTCGATGTACTCCCAGCCCTGGTGGCCGAACCACCAGTTGGTGTTCAGGTCGAACACCTGCTGCACGCCGAACCATTCGCCGGCCATCGAGCCGAGCACGACCACGACCAGCGCCACCCACAGCAGGTTGACGCCCAGGGCCTGGAAGCGCGGCTCCTTGCCCGAGATCATCGGGGCGATGTAGAGGCCGGTCCCCAGCCACGCGGTGGCGATCCAGAACACCGCCAGCTGGGTGTGCCAGGTGCGGGTCACCGCATACGGCAGCCATTCCGACAGCGGGATGCCGTAGAAGTCGTGGCCCTCGACCGCATAGTGGGCGGTGATCGCTCCGAGGCCGACCTGCAGCAGGAACAGGGCGATGACGGTCAGGAAATACTTGCCGGCGGCCTTCATCGACGCCGTCGGCCGGACGCTGAACAGCGGATCGCTCTCCGGCGGCGCGAGATGCTCCTCCTTCGGCTGGCGCGCGTGCCAGAACACCAGGGCGGCGACGCCGAAGATCAGCAGCAGGACGCTGGCCACCGACCAGACGATGTTGGCCGGGGTCGGCACGTTGTCGATCAGCGGCTCGTGCGGCCAGTTGGAGGTGAAGGTGATCTCCTCGCCCGGCCGGTTGGTCGAGGCCCCCCAACTGGTCCACCAGTAGAAGGCGGCGATCTGGTTGCGACGGCCCGCATCCGGCACCGCATTGTTGGCGACGGCGTACTGCTCGCGCAGCGATTCCAGCTCCGGATCGCCGCTGAACAGCGAGACGTAGTGAGCCTTCACCTCGCGGATGGCCGCGGCCCGGTC
>JADGMZ010000227.1:0-1216 GCA_015234495.1 Brevundimonas sp.
CGAGCCTTCGCCGGCGCGGCTTTCCACCTCAATGCGGCCGCCGAGACGGCGAACGTGGCGGGCCGCCAGGGCCAGACCCAGCCCGACGCCGCGGTACAGGCGGCTGGTCGAGGCGTCGGCCTGGGAGAAGGCCTCGAAAAGCTCGGCGTGGTGGTCGGGCGCGATGCCGCAGCCGGTGTCGGAGACGCGGATGGCGACGCCCGCCCCGGCCCGATCGAGACGGATCGAGACGCCGCCCTCGCTGGTGAATTTCACCGCATTGCCGATCAGCGGATGCAGCGCCTGACGCAGGGCGCGACGGTCGCCGTTGAACCGTGCGTTGGGCGGCAGGCGGTCGTCTATGGTCAGGGTCAGGCCGCGCGTCTCGGCGTCGGAGCGGCTCGGCGCCATCGCCTCGCGGGTGACGGCGGCGAGGTCCAGCTGCTCCGGGGTGAGGGTGTCGTCGCCCCGCGCGAAGTCGAGGATGTCCTCCACCAGCATCAGCAGGCCGTCGCTGGATTCGCGGATCTGCCGGGCCTGGCGCACGGCCTCTGCGTCGAGGCCCGGCCGGCCGGCCAGCAGGTCGGCGAAGCCCGCGACGCCGTTCAGGGGCGTGCGCATCTCGTGGCTCATCATGGCCAGGAAGCGGGATCGGGCGGCGGCGGCGCTTTCGGCCACGCGGCGGGCCTCCTGGGCGGCGGCGGTGCGGGCTCGCAGCCGCGATTCGAGCCAGCGGCGTTCGGTCATCACCGTGCTGATCGGCAGGACGGTGATGACGATGGACAGCAGGAAGACGTTGTAGACGCCGAGAATGCGAACCATCGCCGGTATGCCTTCGAGGGCAGGCAGCTCGGCGAGACGGGTCAGGTGGACCGGGCCATGGCCCATCAGCGTCGCCGTCCCGCTGAGCAGGGCGAGGGCGATCAGGGCGCCGGCCGACCACGCCGGCGACAGGCGCAGGCCGATCAGGACCATCGGCAGGAAGATGAGGAACATCAGCGGCGCGTCGCCCTGCCAGAAGACCCCCACGGTCACCAGCAGCATCAGGCCGATCAGGCCCGCGGCCTCGGTCCGCGAGGCGCGCGCCACGCCGGCGAAGCGGTGGCGACGGGCCAGCAGCAGCAGGATCGGCGTGACCAGCAGCAGGTCCAGCACCTCGACCGCGATGTAGCTCTGGAGCCCGAACAGCCAGACCGGCAGCGGCTTGGGGGCGATGACGGCGATCTCGCCCATGCTG
>JADGMZ010000227.1:1226-17391 GCA_015234495.1 Brevundimonas sp.
GCCGGCACCACGGCGAGGACCGCGAACCGGGTCAGCCGGCCGGGACGGCGCAGGTCGAGGGCGGCGCCGCAGACGCGGCGGGCCAGCACCGCGGCGGCCATCGCCATGCCGATGTTGAGCACCACATTGCCGACCATGTAGAGCGGCGGCGCCCCGCGCAGGCCGCTGGCCAGAAGGTCGATCGCCACGCAGGCGGCGAGGACGAGGATGGCCGGCCGGCGGTGCAGCTGCAGCAGGGCTGCGGTCACCACGCCATTGGCGAGCCAGACGGTGGCGGCTCCGAACTGCGCCATCGTCCAGTAGCCGAGGACGAGGGCGGCGGCGTAGAGGGCCACATAGGCGAGGGCCGGCGGGCCGGACACCCGGCCCGCGTCGTGTCTGAACAGACGCCAACGACCTTTCAAGCGGACCCCTCCCGCGATCACTGAAGCCACCGGTCTAGGGGCGACCCGTAAACAAATCAGATGCATGGCGGCCGGCGGCCAAGGAACCGCCGCCCAACCGCGACCGTTTCGAGGCCTTGGCCGAGGGTCCGGAAACAACCATGTCAGACACCGTCGTCGACCCGAGCTACGATCCGCCCCCGGATGCGATCGCCTTCTATGAGGAGGCGCTCGGTCTGCTGAAGGAGAGCGGCATCCCGTTCCTGCTGTCCGGCACCTATGCGGTGACGGCCTATACGGGCATCCGGCGGCCGACCAAGGATCTGGATGTCTTCTGCAAGCCGGGGGACTATCCGCGCATCCTCGCCTGGTTCCAGGACCGCGGCTACCGCACCGATGTCGAGGACGAGCGCTGGATCGCCAAGGTCTGGAAGGGCGAGAACACGTTCTTCGACGTCATCTTCGCCATGTCGAACGGCACCATCGCGGTCAATGACAGCTGGTTCGGGGAGGACACTATCGAGGTCTACGGCCACACCGTGGGCATCACCCCGCCGACTGCCCTGATCCTGTCCAAGGTCTTCATCCAGGACCGCTACCGCTACGACGGCGCCGACGTGAACCACGTCATCCTGAAGCAGTCGGACGCCATCGACTGGAAGTCCCTGCTGGACCAGATGGATCTCTACTGGGAGGTGCTGATGGCGCACCTGCTCAATTTCCGCTTCGCCTATCCGACCGAGCGGGACCGGGTGCCCAGCTGGCTGATGACCGAACTGACCGGCCGGCTGCAGGCCCAGGTCAACCTGCCGCCGCCGCGGGTGAAGGTGTGCCGCGGCCGGCTGTTCAGCCCGCGCGACTATATCGCCGACATCACCCAGTGGGGCTTTGGCGACGTCGTGGGCAAGGGTCTGGAGGAGCGCCATGACCCGATACCCTGAGGCCTGTCGCGCGCGGCGCGGCCCGAGCGCGGAAAGGAGCCCGGATGTCTGACGCCCATCCCGACCCGCAGACGCCCCAGCCCGGCCTGGAGCCCGGACCGACGCGAAAGCTGCGGGTGGCCGCGGTCGGCGACCTGCACGTCGGGGAATCCCACGAGGGGCCCCACCGCGAGCTGTTCGACCGGGTGCACGAGCATGCCGACGTGCTGTGCCTGTGCGGCGACCTGACCAATTTCGGCAAGATCCGCGAGGTCGAGATCCTGCTCGACGACCTGCGTCACTGCCGGGTGCCGATGGTCGGGGTGCTGGGCAACCACGAGCATGAATGCGGCCGCCCGGACGAGGTCACGCAGATGCTGTGCGACGCGGGCGTGAAGATGCTGACCGGGCAGGCCTATGAGATCGAGGGGGTCGGTTTCGCCGGCGGCAAGGGCTTCATCGGCGGCTTCGGCCGCTACATGCTCAGCGCCTTCGGCGAGGCGGCGGTCAAGACCTTCGTCCAGGAGGCGGTCGACGACGCCAACCAGATCGAGAACTCGATCCGCATGCTGCGGACCGAGCGCTCGGTGGTGCTGCTGCACTATTCGCCGGTGGCCGAGACGGTGATGGGCGAGCCGCCCGAGATCCACGCCTTCCTAGGGTCGTCCCGGCTGGGCGAGACCATCGACCGCTATGACAACATCAGCCTGGTGGTGCACGGCCACGCCCACCGCGGCTCGCCGGAGGGCCGGACCAACAAGGGCACCCCGGTCTACAACGTGGCCCTGCCGGTGCTGAAGACCCTGGGCGAGACGCCCTACCGGGTGTTCGAGGTCTGAAGCGCCTCGCGGGGGCGGAAGCCGCGCCACAGGGCCCACAGGGCGAGGGCCGTCGCCACGCCGAGGATGTCGGCCAGCCAGTCGCCCCAGCTGGGATCGCGGCCGGTGTAGCGCTGGATCAGTTCGACGGCGCCGCCGATAGCGATGGCGATCACGGCGGCCCACAGCCGCGGCAGACGGCGGAACAGCACGCCGAGGCTCCACAGGATCAGGCCGAAGGCGACGAAATGGGCGGCCTTGTCCCAAATCAGGCTGGCCGACTCGACGTTCTGGTAGGGGCCAATCATCAGGGCCAGCAGCACGGCCATGACGACGGCGCCGGCGAGGCGGAGGAACAGACGCATTCGGGCGGGGACTCTTCGGGGAGGGAGCCCATCCCTATCAGCCATGGAGCAGGACCCAAACCCCCGTCGCCGCGAACCCGGCCGCGGCCGCGATCCTGATCCATGTCAGCGGCAGCCGCCGCGCCGCCGCCTCGCCCAGCAGCACCGCCGGGGCGTTGACCAGCATCATGCCCAGGGTCGAGCCGGCCACGACCAGCGGCAGGGACTGGAACTGGGCGGCGAGGACGGCGGTGGCGACCTGGGTCTTGTCGCCCATCTCGATGATGAAGAAGGCGGCGGCGGTGGTCCAGAACACGCCGGAGAAGGTCTTCTCGGTGGTGTCGGGCCGCTCGTCGAAGCGGTCGGGGATCAGGGCCCATACGGCGAAGCCGAGGAAGGCCAGGCCGATCACCCAGCGCACCCAGTCGCCCTCCATGAAATGTCCCAGCACCGTGCCGGCGAGGGCGGCGAAGGCGTGGTTGGCGATGGTGGCGGCGAAAATGCCGAGCAGGATCGGCAGGGGCCGCCGCCACGCCGCCGCCAGCATGATCGCCAGCAGCATGGTCTTGTCCCCGATCTCCGCGATGGAGACGAGGCCGGTCGAGATCAGGAAGGCGTCCAATTCGTCTTCGTGCGCGGAGCCTCGGCGGACGGACCTGTGGCGTTCGCAGCCGGGCTCCGCGTGGAAATCCCCTGCGAATGCCAGCGGTCTTGCCGTGTTCGCAGGGTCCTAACGCTCGCGCCGCGGGCGCTCGCTGCTTGAGGACGACGCCCTCAAGCCGGCGCGCACCGCGTGCGGGCCATAGGGCCACTGGAACTTCTCGCGCCATCCTCTCCGGGAGAGGAAGTGTGTTGACGCGAACCCCGCTGGAGATGCGGGCGGCTACTCCCCGATGACGGCCGGGTGATTAGCCGGGCGGTCGCCGCGGCGCAAGGTCAGCTGAAGGCGACGAAGATCAGGGCGACGACCGTGACGTCGACGGTGCGGGCGAGGAAGGTCAGCATGGCGGCGGTCCCGGACGGAGGCGTTTGCGCCCTCCGTCAGCAAGGAGCGTGCCGCGCCCTCAGACGTCCGTGTCGGTCGCCTTGCCGGGCCTGGGGCGGCGCTCGGCGGCGCCCGCATAGGCGGTCCCGAGGTAGGTCGAACGGGCCGTGTTCAGCACCGGCGGGCCGCCCTTGAGGCCGCGTCGCTGCCCCGTCTGGCCCATCACCTGGGCGGCGAAGGCGGCCGGCGAGGCGTCGGCGGGCGGCGTGGGGGCAGGTCTTGCCGGGGGCTCGGCAGCCTCGGCCGGGAAGTCGGTCGGGACCAGCTCGCGCGAGGTCGAGCCCGCCCGCCGTTCGCCGGTCCGGCGCTCGTGCTCGCGGCGTTCGTCGCGGCGCTGGACCGGGCCCACCGGGCGGACCTCGTCGGTCATCTCAGCCGGCCTTGCCGGGCGGCCGGGACAGCTTGTCAAGCTGGGCGCGCATCTCGTCCATCTGGCGGCGCATCTCGGCCAGCGGGTCGGCGGGCTGTTCGGGCGGCGGGGCGGCCCCGGGACGGGCGGCGCCGGCGCTGAAGCCGGGCCACATCTTCATCGCCTCGGCGAACATGGCCATGTTGCGCTTGACCGCCTCGTCGAGCAGGCCGGCCCCGGGCGCCGCCCCGAAGGCCTTCGAGAACTGGCCGCGCATCTGCTCCTGCTGGCGGGCGAAGGCGTCGAGCGACATCTCCAGATAGCTGGGCAGGACGCCCTGCATCTGGCCGCCGTAGAAGCCGATCAGCTGGCGCAGGAACTGGACCGGCAGCAGGGCCTCGCCGCGGCTTTCCTCCTCGAAGATGATCTGGGTCAGGATCTGGCGCGTCAGGTCGTCGTTGGTCTTGGCGTCATAGACGACGAATTCCACGCCCTCGCGGACCATGCGAGCCAGGTCCTCGAGCGTGACATAGGCGGAGGTCGCGGTGTTGTAGAGCCGCCGGTTGGCGTACTTCTTGATGACGACGGTGTCGCCGGCTCCGGACTTCCTGTCAGCCACGCCCAGTCCCCGCTGTTGTTGCAACGCCGCACTATGCTGCGCGGCGCGCGGGAATGCTAGCCGAGCGCGGCGGGGGCGAGAACCACCCCGACCAGCACGGCCGCCCAGTGGGTCATCGCGCCGGTGACCACGAAGCCGTGCCAGATGGCGCGCCGGAACTTCACCTGCGGGCTGATGAAGACGAACACCCCCGCCGTGTAGATCAGCCCGCCCAGCACCAGCAGGCCCAGGGCGATGGGGTGGACGGTGTCGATCATCGGCCCCAGGGCGATCACGGCCAGCCAGCCGAACAGCACATAGACGCCGCTCCAGAAGGCGTCGGAGATCCGCGGCGCCACCAGCTTGGCGAACACGCCGGCGACCGCCACCGACCAGACCAGCAGGGTGAAGCCGATCGACCACGCCCCCTCGAAACGCTGGGTGGTGAAGGGGGTGTAGCTGCCGGCGATCATGAGGAATATGGCCGCCTCGTCCATGCGCCGCAGGATCGGGCGGGCGGCGCAGGGGCGGGTCTGGTTGTAGATGGTCGAGACCGTCAGCATGACGATCAGGCACAGGGCGTAGGCGGCGGTGGCGACCACGGCGCCGACGCCGGAATAGAGGGCGGCCAGCACGGCCAGCACGACCCCGCCCACGGCGGCCAGGGTCAGGCCGACGACATGGACGACCAGGTCGGCGGTCTTCTCCGCCGGCGTCCGGTAGTGCTCGATCATGTCGAGCTCGTCGGGGACGCAGACCCGGCCGAAAATCGTCTTCATCCGCTTGAGCATGGCCCCATCAAGCCTTTCGCTCCGAATTTCGTTCCCGCCAGCCTTGCGCCCCGGCCATGACCATCGGCTGAATCACGCGGGGCGAGGGTGACGAAAGCGGCCGGATGCGGCAGAAACGGCACAAATTCTTTCCCGCGGCCTAACACCTCCCCCTTCGTAGGGCCGCTTCCCCGAGGTCAGTCAAATGTCTGTCGAAGTGGTCATCGTCTCCGCCGCGCGCACGCCGGTCGGATCGTTCCTGGGCGCGCTCTCGTCCCTGCCGGCGGCGAGGCTGGGCGAGATCGCCATCCGGGCGGCGCTGAAGCGGGCCGGCCTCGCGCCTGACGAGGTCGACGAGGTGATCCTGGGCCATGTGCTGCAGGCCGCGGCGGGGCAGGGACCGGCGCGTCAGGCGTCGATGGGCGCGGGGATTCCGAAGGAGGTCCCGGCCTGGAGCCTGAACCAGATCTGCGGCTCGGGCCTGCGCGCCGTCGCCATAGCGGCGCAGCAGATCGCGCTGGGCGACGCCCGCATCGTCGTCGCCGGAGGTCAGGAGAGCATGAGCCAGGCCCCCCACGCCCAGACCCTGCGAACCGGCCAGAAGATGGGCGACCTGGCCTTCGTCGACACCATGATCAGGGACGGGCTGTGGGACGCCTTCAACGGCTATCACATGGGCCAGACGGCCGAGAACATCGCCGCCCGCTTCGGCATCGACCGCGCCGCCCAGGACGGCTTCGCCGTCGCCAGCCAGAACAAGGCCGAGGCGGCGCAGACGGCGGGGCGCTTCGACGACGAGATCGCGGCGGTGATCCTCGCCTCGAAGAAGGGCGACCTGGTCGTCGACAAGGACGAGTACATCCGCCACGGCGCCACCCTGGAAGCCATGGAGAAACTGCGCCCGGCCTTCTCGAAGGAGGGCAGCGTCACCGCCGCCAACGCCTCGGGGCTCAACGACGGCGCCGCCGCCCTGGTGCTGATGAGTGCGGACGACGCGAAAGCGCGCGGGCTGGAGCCGCTGGCCCGCATCGTCTCGTCGGCGACGGCCGGGGTCGACCCGGCGATCATGGGCACGGGGCCGATCCCCGCCTCCAAGAAGGCGCTGGAGAAGGCCGGCTGGACCGTGGCCGACCTCGACCTGGTCGAATCCAATGAGGCCTTCGCGGCCCAGTCGCTGTGCGTGCTGAAGGAACTCGGCCTCGACCCCGACAAGGTCAACGTCAACGGCGGCGCCATCGCCATCGGCCACCCGATCGGGGCCTCGGGCGCGCGCATCCTGACCACCCTGCTGCACGAGATGAGGCGCCGGGACGCGAAGAAGGGCCTCGCCACCCTGTGCATCGGCGGCGGCATGGGCGTGGCCATGTGCGTTGAGCGGCCCTGAGCCGCCGGGCGTGATCAGGCGGCGTTGGCGGCCTTGGCGTTCAGCTTGTCCTGATGCGCCCGCATGCCGGCGGCGATCAGTTCGGCGGCCTCGCCGGCGTCGCCCCAGCCCTTGACCGTGACCGACTTGCCCTTCTCCAGGTCCTTGTAGCGGGTGAAGAAGTGCTCGATCTGCTCGACCAGGATGGCCGGCAGCTGCCGGTAGCTGGCGATGTCGGTGTAGTAGGGGTTCAGCTTGTCGACCGGCACGGCGAGGATCTTCTCGTCGCCGCCGGCCTCGTCGACCATCTTCAGCACCCCGATCGGCCGCGAGCGGATGATGCAGCCCGGCACCACCGGGGTCGGATTGAGCACGATCACGTCGCACGGGTCGCCGTCATCCGACAGGGTGTGCGGGATGAAGCCGTAGTTGCCCGGATAGTACATGGCGGTGTGCAGGAAGCGGTCGACGAACAGGGCGCCCGAGGCCTTGTCCATTTCGTATTTGACCGGCAGGCCGCCCTGCGGGATCTCGATGACCACATTGACGTCCCAGGGCGGATTGGGGCCGGCGGGAATAGCGTCGATGTTCATGACGGAGCTCGTCTATGCTGCACTGCGATACGGGGAGGCCGGGGTGATAGGCGCGCATCGCGCCCGAAGCAAGGCGGTCTTGCCCCCGGCGGTTCCCCGGTTCACCAACTTGTACCGGACTGAAGTGGAGCTCCGATGACCATTCCCGACGGCCTGGCCCTCGGCCTCTTTCTGCTCTGCTGGCTCGGCTACGGGCCGCTGCTGGCCGTGCTGGCGCGCCGCAGCGGCTCGCTCAACGACGACATGATGGTGGTTCGCCGGGCGTGGATGATGGCCATGACCCACCGCGAGGTGCGCATCGTCGACAGCCAGCTGATGGGCCACACCATCAACTCCGGCGGCTTCTTCGCCTCCACCAACCTGCTCCTGATCGCCGCCGTGGCCAGCATATTGTTCGGCGGGGAGCAGGCGCTGCAGGGGGTGGCGGCGGTCGGGGCCGAGGCGGCGCCGACGCGGGTGCTGGAGGTCAAGCTGGCCCTGGTGCTGGTCTGCCTCGCCCGCGGCCTGCTCGATTTCATCTGGTCGATCCGGCAGATGAACTACGCCCTGGCCCTGATCGGGGCGGCGCCCGAGCTGCACGCCGAGGCCGATCGCGTGGCCCTGGGCGAGGCGGCGGGACGGCTGCTCAATCCGGCCCTCAGCGCCTTCAGCCAGGGCGTGCGGGGCTATTATTTCGCCCTCGCCGCGGCGGCCTGGCTGTTCGGCCCGCTATGGCTGGCCCTGGGGGTGGCGGCGGTGTTCTGTCTGCTGGTCTGGCGCCAGGCGGCCTCGCCGGCGGCCCAGGCGGTGCGGACGGCCCGCCGCCTGCTGGAGCCGCGCCTGCCCGAACAGTGACGACGGCCGTTACACGCCGTGAACGCAAGTGCGAAATAACCGATTGACGATTTGTGCACCGCACCCTAGCTTGATCGTCGACGCCTCGCGGCGTCATGCCCTTCCTGGGCGTTTCCTCCCTAAAGACTTTTATGCCGCGCCTTCGGGCGCGGCTTTTTTATGTCCGGCCGAGCGGGGCCGGATCGGCCAGCAGGTCGGCGATGACCCGGGCCACGCCGGCGGCGCAGCGCGACCAGCCGGGCCCCGGCCGCAGCGTCGCCTCATCCAGATACAGCCCGCGGCTCAGCTCGATCTGCACGGCGTGGAATCCCTCCGCCGGCCGCCCCCAGCTCTGGGTGGTCCAGCCGCCGGAATAGGGCTGGTTCAGCGCCACCCGCCAGCCGAGGGCCTCGAAGGACCGCCGCAGCCGCCGGGTCAGGCCCGCCGCGCACGACGATCCGTGGCGGTCGCCCAGCACCACGTCCGGCCCGCGCGCCCCGCCGGCCCCGCGCACCGCCCGCGACGGCATCGAATGCCAGTCGACCAGCACCGCCTCGCCGCATCGGACGTGGGCCGCCCGCATCAACTGCTCCAACGCGGCGTGATACGGGGCGTGGACGCCGTCGATGCGGGTCCGGGCCTCGTCCAGCCCCAGGCGCCGGTCGTACAGCGGCCGGCCGTCCCCGCTCAGGCGCGGAATGACGCCGTAGCCGGCCACGGTGCGCGGCGAGGCGCAGGCCCGCTCCGCCCCCTCGATGAGGGCCGCATCGAGATCGTCCGGATCCCGGTTCAGATCGACATAGGCCCGTCCGAACCGCCCCAGCAGCAGGCTGGCGCCGTGCGCCGCGCCCGGCGCGATCAGCCGGTCGACGAGGGCGTCCTCGGCGCTGCGCAGGCTGGCGGCCGCCAGGTCGGCCGCCGCCGCCATGTCGGCTGGATAGCGGTCGCCGGAGTGGGGCGACGCGAAGACGACCCGCCCCGGCGTCGTGGCCTCGACGACGCTGAACGGGGCCTCGCCCGCCTGCCCGCCGCCCTCGTTCGCGCCCTCGACCATGCCGCTCCCATAGCCTGTTTCGTCGAACCGTCCACAGCTTCGCGCGCCGCAACCCGTTCCCCGTACCGGGGATTTTCATGGCGGGTTTACCGATCGGGTCGTAGCGTCGCCCCAACAAGACGGGGCGATAATTTCATGGCGCGCATTCTTCTGGCCGAGGACGATCACTCGCTTCGGGGCTTCCTGACGCGGGCGCTCGAGCGGGCCGGCCATTCGGTGGTCGACTGCGAGAACGGCGACGACGCCATCGACGCCCTCGACCAGGGGCCGTGGGACCTGCTGCTGACCGACATCGTCATGCCCGGCGCCGACGGCATCGAGGTGGCGCGCATCGCCGCCGCCCGCCAGCCGGGCATCCGCATCATGTTCATCACCGGCTTCGCCGCCGTCGCCCTGTCGGCGGCCCAGGCCAGCCCCCAGGCCAAGGTCCTGTCCAAGCCGGTGCACCTGCGCGATCTGGTCGGCGAGGTCGAGCGGATGGTGGCGGCGTGAATCCAGGCGCGGACTGACGCTTGCGCCGATGACGCGTCCTCGCCGGACGAAGCCGTTCCGAACCGGCCGTTTGGCTCTTGCGGACGGCGTCGGGCCCGGGTTATAGACCGCGCCTTCCTGCCCCCGGGGTGACCCGGGGCCGTCTCGGCGGACGCGTAGCTCAGCGGGAGAGCACTTCGTTGACATCGAAGGGGTCACAGGTTCAATCCCTGTCGCGTCCACCATTCCTTTCAATGAGTTAGGCGAGGCCGCAGTGATCTGCGATGGCCTGCCCAGCGGCGCTTGAGGCCGCAGCGCTGGAGACCCCAGCGGGTCTGACCCGACAGCCGGCGACCGGCTGCTCTGGACCGTCGCCGCCAGTCCGGTATGCACGTTGTGTTCAGGCCGGAGTCGCATCGCATGTCGGATTTGCCGCGCTCGACCGTCTGAATGACTGAGGCAGGTCCCGATGGCTACGCTGGCGGAAATTCTCAAGAAGGCGCGTCGGGCTGTCATTCGGCAGGGTATCGCCGATCACGACGCGGACGAGTTGGTGCACGAGGCGTTTCTGAAGGTGGAGCAATATCAGCGCGACCATGAGGTCCGTTGCCGTGAGGCGTTGCTGGTCCGGGCGGCGGTCAACCTGTCGATCGACCGGCAGCGGCGGGGCGTGCGCATGCCGCTCGCCGACGGGACGGATCTGCACGAGATCGCCGACAGCTCGCCCGATCCGGCGCGGATCCTGGAGGCGCGGGCGCGGCTGCGGCAGGTGACGGCCGGCCTCGACCAGCTGCCCGAGCGAAGCCGGCGGATCCTGTTGCTGCGGCGGCTGGAGAACCTGAGCTATGCCGAGATCGCCGCCTCGGAGGACATGAGCGTCGCCGCCGTCGAGAAGGTGGTGGCGCGGGCGACGCTGCAGCTGATGCAATGGATGGCGCAGTCGTGAGCCGGATCAATCCCTCCCGGAGCGTCGACGCCGAGGCCGCCGCCTGGCTGACGCGACTGCATGGCGACGAGGACGTGCGCCCCGCCCTCGACGCCTGGCTGGACGAAGACCCCGCCCACGCCGCCGCCTTCGCCAGGGCCAGCGAGGTGTGGGCGATCCTGCCCCGCGCCGCCCGGAGCGGCGAACCGGCCAACGCCGGACAGGCGCCGCGGTCGGTTCGCCTGTCCCGCGCCGCCATCGCCGTCGCCGCCTCGCTGCTGCTGGGCCTTGTCGGGGTGTGGTGGTCGCTGGGAAGCCCCGGCGACTATGCGACGCGCCCCGGGGAGCAGAGGGTGGCCACCCTCGAGGACGGCAGCCGCCTGGCGCTGAACACCGACACCCGGGTCGGGGTGCAGTTCGATGACGGCCGCCGTCACATCGAACTGGAGAAGGGCGAGGCCATGTTCGAGGTCGCCCACGACGCCGACCGGCCCTTCGTGGTCGTGGCCGGCGACACCCGGGTCCAGGCGATCGGAACGGTCTTCATCGTCCGGCGCACGGCGGACGACGTCGTTGTCACCCTGATCAAGGGCAAGGTGGCGGTCAGCCACGCCCAGCCGCCGGCGAGGGGCGCCAGCCGCCCGCCGCTGGTCCTGCGCCCCGGCGAGAAACTGACCGAGCCCGCCAATGGTCCGGCCCGGATCGAGCCGGAGTCGGTCGAGGTCGCGACCGCCTGGCGGCGCGGGCAGACGGTGTTCCGCGACACGCCGCTGGGAGAGGCGGTCACCGAACTGAACCGGTACGGAGGTCCCGTGATCATGGTCGACGATCCGCGCATCGCGGCCCTGCCGATCTCCGGGGTCTATGCGACGAACGCGGCTGATTTCGCCGAAGCGGCTGCGACCCTGCACGGACTGCGCGTGGAGAAGGACGGCGACGCCCTGCATATCCGGCGCTGAACGCGGCGTGGTGAAGAATCCGTGTCCGCATGATGTCGGATTTGCGGCGGCCGGTCGTCTACCGGTTGGGAGCCCGTCGACGCTCTCAAGGGGGGACCAATGAATTCACGCAGCCTTTTCGCGCTCGCCGCCGGCGTCAGCGCGCTCGTCATGTCGGCGGCCTCGGCCGAGGCCCAGGCGCTCTATTCCTTCGAACTGCCCGAGCAGTCCCTGGAGACCTCGCTGCGGGCCGTGGCGTCACGGACCGACACCAATGTGGTGTTCTCCGGCGAGGTGGTTCGCGGAAAGACGGCGCCGGCCCTGCATGGCCGGTATTCGCCCGAGGCCGCCTATCGGGCGATCCTGCAAGGGTCGGGATTGAGGCTGGGCGTGACCGGCGGCGGTTCGTTCGTGGTCACCGGGCCGGCGGCGGCCGGGCAGGCGCGTCAGGGGCAGGGCGGGCTGTCCGGCAGCGTCGCCGTGGCCGACGGCGCCCGGGGCCTCGACGGCGCTCTCGTGCGCATCACCGAGACCGGCCAGACCACGCGCGTCGACGACTACGGCCGCTTTCGATTTCCGTCCCTGCCGGCGGGCGACTACACCGTGGAGATCTCGTTTCTCGGCTATGACACCCTGACGCGCACGGTCCGGGTGCCGGCGGGCGAGGTGAGCGAGCACGCCTTCATCCTCGGCGAGGGCCCGACCGGAACGGTCGAGGACGTCATCGTCTACGGCTCGCGCAGCGCCCGCGCCAACGCCCTGAATCTCCAGCGGACGGCCGAGAACAGCGCCGATGTGATCTCGGCGGACGACCTGGGCAATTTCACCGGCACCACCTTTTCGGAGGCGCTGCGCCGGGCGCCGGGCATCGCGTTTCAGCGCAATCCGGTGAACGGCGACGGCACCAACGTCATCGTTCGCGGGCTCGAGCCCGACATGAACGCGATCAAGCTGAACGGTCTCAACCTGCCGGTCGGCAACGGTCTCGGCCGGTCGGCCGACCTGTCGAACCTGCTGGCCGACTCGGTCAGCCGGATCACCATCAACAAGTCGCTGCTGCCCAGCCAGGACAGCTCGGGCACCGGCGGCCTGATCGAGATCGAGACGATGTCGCCGCTCGACCGTCCCGACCGCTACATGAACCTGCTGGTCGAGGGCGGCCGCACGCCTGACGATTTCGGCAGCGACTATCTCGCCTCGGGCACCATCGCCGGTCGGATCAGCGACGATTTCGGCCTCAGCGCCTCGATCCAGCACCGTCGGCACAGCACGCGTTCGATCTATTATGACGCGGGCAGCAACGGCGGCCGGCTGAACTTCGGCCGCTATCTGCCGCTCGACGCCTCGGGCAATCCTGTCACGACCCTCGAGGCCGTCGACCCGCTGCTGAACTTTCCCTTCGTCGGCGGCGAGGCCCGGGCCTATCCGGGCGGGCTGGCGACCAGCTTCTTTCACGACGAGACCGAGACCCTGGCCGCGACCCTGTCGGCCGAATGGCGGATCGGCGGCCACACCAATCTGAAGTTCGACTACCAGCACGCCGAGTCGACTTCGGACTTCTTCTCGCTGTCGGACACCTTCTCGACGGCCGCCGAATATGTCGTGCCGGCGGGCGGCGGCGAGGCCGGGCTGATGCTGGACCTGACGCCCGGCAATGCCGCGATCTCGCGCTCCCAGTCCTATTCCTACGACCGCGACGTCTCCAAGGTGACGGACACCTACAGCCTCAACGGCAAGACCACCCTCGGCTCGTTCGAGTTCAACTACCTGGCGGGCTACGCCCACGGGACCGAGCGGCATCCGGGCAGCTTCGGCATGCAGCTGCGAATGCCCGATACGGATGCGACCGCCGGCATGTTCCTGCCCGAGGCCGTCGATCCGGAGACCGGCTACATCGTCACCGGCTTTGCGCCCCGCAGCGGCAGCGGCATTCCCCTGCCCCTGCTCAGCGCCGCGGGGTGGGCGCTGGTCAATGATCCGTCGGCCTTCACCATCGACAACGCCAGCGGGCAGATCGACGACTCGCACGGCAGCAACGACCGCTACACCGCCAGCGGCAGCGCCCGCTGGACCTCGGGCGGCGGCTGGCTGAACTATGTCGAAGCCGGCCTCTATTACGAGAACACCGAGTTCCGCAGCGACCTGGTGCGCAGCCAGATCGGCGGCAACATCCCGGTCTCTTCGCTGGGCCTCGCCTTCGAACCGTCGGACCTGACACGCATCGGCCTCGCCGCTCCGGGCTTCTCCACGCTCAGCGAAGGCACGCTGCGCCATTTCGTGGAGAACCTCGACAGCTTCGCCCCCCAGGGGCTGACGATCACGCCGATCGACCCCCACCCGGACCAGGGCAAGGAGAACACCCAGGAGACCAATTTCGCGGCCTATCTCCAGACCCGGATCGACATCGGCAAGCTCGAGGTGATCGGCGGGGTGCGCTACAACCGCACCCGGCTCGAGGCGACGAACCTCAGCTTCCCCGTCTATACGGGCCCCCTCCTGCCGGAGAACGGCGGGGGCGTCGGCGTGGACCTGATCTTCCAGAACGAGTTCACCCGGCTGGTGACCGAGGAGGCCGTGGCCGAGGATCTCCTCCCCCGCGTCCTGTTCAACTACCGCGTCAACGACGACCTGATCTTCCGCGGCGGCTACTTCCTGTCGGTGGCCCGGCCGGCGATCGGCCAGCTGTCGAGCGAGACCCGGGTCGCCTTCATCAACTTCCCGATCCCCGGACCGGAAGGGGTGAAGCCGATCCTGCAGATCAACAGCGGCAACCCCGACCTGAAGCCGGCGACGACGGACAATTTCGATCTCAGCGCCGAATATTATTCGGGCATCGGCATCTTCAAGCTGAGCGCCTTCTACAAGCGCATCGACAACCTGCTGCAGACCAACATCACCAACGGCCCGGCCGTGCTGGACGCGGTGACCCTGCCGGATCACCCCTATTTCAACGGCGCGCCCTATTTCGATCCGGCCAATCCCGGCTCGGTGTTCATCACCGGCGGCACGCCGGTGAACAGCGACGAGGTCGCGACCATCTGGGGGATCGAGGCCCAGGCCGAGCGCCGCTTCGACTTCCTGCCCGGAATCTGGAGCGGGTTGGGGGTGTTCCTGAACCACACCTACACGGAGAGCTCGCGCGCGGATCAGTACAACTGGGCCTATGATCCGCTGCCGGACCACGTCTATTCGTTCACCGGCCTGCCGTTCGTGCAGCAGCCGGCGCACTCGGGCACGGCGGCGCTGACCTACAACAAGTACGACATCGATGCGACGCTGGCCTACGGCTACCAGTCCCGCGCCCTGGCCCTGTTCCAGCCCCGCGGCCTCAGCGTCTACAGCGAAGGCGTCGAGACCCTGGACTTCCGCGCCGAATACTATCTGCGGCCCAGCTTCGGCGATTTCAGGGTCTATATCGAGGCCAACGACCTGCTCAACAACACGGGCGACCCGGACCTCGAACAGACCTTCGGCGGCGAGAACGGAGCGCCGAAATTCTACACCCGTGCGACCTACCTCGGCGGCCGCAGCCTGAAGATCGGCCTTTCGGCCACCTTCTGAGACATCCCCGGCCCCGACGCCGGCGCTCCCCGGGCGCCGGCGGACGCCCACCCATGTCAGGACAGACCATGAAGACGATGATGCTGGTGCTCGCCGCGGTCGCGACCGTGCTCACGCCCGCGGCCGCCGCGGCCCAGACGACGTCGCCGGACACGCCCCTGCTGCCCTATGAGCAGTTCACCCTGCCCAACGGCCTGCGCGTGGTGGTGCAGGAGGATCATTCCGCCCCCAAGGTGGCGGTGGCCGTCTGGTACCACGTCGGCTCGATGAACGAGCCGGCCGGCAAGTCCGGCTTCGCCCATCTGTTCGAACACCTGATGTTCAACGGCTCGGAGCACCGCGACGACGAATACATGCCGCCGCTGCAGGAAATCGGCGCCTCGGCGGTCAACGGGGCGACCTCGTACGACCAGACGTACTACTACGCCGTGGTGCCGACCGGAGGGCTGGAGCGGGTCCTCTGGCTGGAGTCGGATCGCATGGGCTATCTGCTCGGCGCGGTTACCCAAGACAAGCTGGATGAGCAGCGCGGCGTCGTCCAGAACGAGAAGCGCACCTACGAGAACCGGCCCTATGCGATGATGCCGCAACTGCGGGCCGAGGCGCTGTTTCCGGCCAACCATCCGTACCGCCACTCCACCATCGGATCGATGGAAGACCTCGAAGCCGCTTCGCTCGAGGACGTGCGTGAGTGGTTCCGCCGCTACTACGGGGCGTCGAACGCGGTGGTGACGCTGGCCGGCGACATCACCGTCGAGCGCGCCCGCGAGCTGATGACCCGCTATTTCGCCAGCGTGCCGCCGGGGGCGCCGGTCGGCCGCATGACCGAATGGACGCCGCTGCTCGACCGGGTCAAGACCGAGGTGGTCGCGGACGACGTCCCGGAAACCGCCCTGGCCTGGAGCTGGCCGGTTCCCGGCCACGCCGGCGAGGAGAGCCAGGCGCTGCGGATGGCGGCGTCGGTTCTCGGCCGCGGGCGGCTGTCGCGCCTGCATCAGGCCCTGGTCTTCGATCGTCAGCTGGCGACCAGCGTTTCGGCCAACTACGAAAGTTCGGCCATCACCGGCGTCTTCACCATCGACATGCGGCTGAAGTCCGGCGTGGATCGCGCCGAGGCGGAGCGGGCCCTGCAGGCGGTGCTGACAAAGTTCCTCGAACAGGGCCCCACCGCCGAGGAGCTCGAACGGGTCAAGATCGGCGCCTATGGCGACAATGTGCGC
>JADGMZ010000227.1:17401-18082 GCA_015234495.1 Brevundimonas sp.
CCCGGCCAGTTCGAGGCCGATCTGGACGCCTTCGCCGCCCTCGGGGCCGCGGAGGTGCAGGAGGTCTCCAGGGCGTGGCTGGACCGGCCGAACTACCGTCTGGCGGTCGTGCCCCAGCCGCGGTTCGCCGCCGGCGAGGATCTGGCGGATCGCAGCGGGCTCCCGCCCATGGGACCGATGCCGGAGCTTAGCCTGCCGCCGGTGCGGGAAGGGCGGCTGTCGAACGGCATCCGCGTGGTCCATTCGCATCGCGAGGGCACGCCCACGGTCGAAATCGTCATGGGCTTCGACGCCGGCGGCGCGGCCGACCAGGGACTGAAGCCGGGCCTGCAGGGCTTCGCGGTCGGCCTCATGGATGACGGATCGGGCGAGCTGACGGGTCAGGAGTTCACCCTGGCCCAGGAGATGCTGGGCGCGCGGATGTACGCCTACAGCGACGTCGACACGACCAATTTCGCGGTCTCCGCCCTGACCCGGTCGCTGGACGAGACGGTGGCGCTGTGGGCCCGCTACATCCGCGAACCGGCGTACCGCGACAGCGACGTCGAGCGCGAGCGGGCCATGGCCCTGTCCGGGCTGCAGCAGGCGCTGGTCAATCCCGACAGCATCGCCGGCAGTGTGTTCGGCCATCTGATCTACGGGCCCGATCACGCCTATGGCGCGCCGCTGGCGGGCCGGGCG
>JADGMZ010000228.1 GCA_015234495.1 Brevundimonas sp.
GTTCCTCGTTCTCGCGCTGGCGGGCCTCGGCGGCGGCGACGCGGTCGGCCTCGGCCTTCTCGGCGGCGAGGATGGCGGCGGCCTGGGCCCCGGTCTCGTCCTCGAAATCGATGTCGAAGCCCTGGCCGGCCAGTTCGCGCTGGGCGATCTCGGACACCGGGCGCGAGGGCTGCAGGGCGCGCAGGACGCGGAAATAGTGTTCGGCGTGCTGGGTGTAGTTCTCGGCCAGGACGCGGTCGCCGCCCGCCGAGGCGTCGCGGGCGAGCTGCATGTAGCGCTCATAGACGGTCTGGGCGTTGCCGCGGACCTTGATGTTCTCGGGCCCCTGCGAGTCCCAGGAACGGTTGGGGTTGGTGGCGTTGGCGTTGCCGCCGCCGCCGGGCTTCCTGTTGCGTCCGCGCTGACGCTTCATGCCCTTGAAATCTCTCATCGGACGCTACCGTGCTTTGTGAGGGGACGGGCCGGCCTGCGAGATGCAGCCTGTCGCCGTCCGTTTCGTCGTTCCGCTCCGCGCGAGGCCAATCCCCGCTGACGATGTGATCGGAAATCCGTCGCCGCCCCCTGGTCCGCCGGGCCGACTGGCCCGACCGTCAGGCGCCCAAGGCGCGCGGCAATGGGCCTGAGGCGGTCCAAGGGCGTGCGTTTGGGTGGGAGACAGGCAAGACTTAGCGCGGGCCGGGGCGGTTTCCAAGAGGTTTATTGGAGGGCCGCGCCGCCGCGTCCTACATCTTCGGAACCGGGTTCGCCCGCGGGTCGGGGCCGTTGGTGACGACCCGGTCGCGGTCGGCCAGATCCTTGACGACGATGACCTTGTCGAAGCCCGCCGCCTCGAACAGAGCCTTGACCTGGGGGCCCTGGTCCCAGCCGATCTCGACGGCGAACAGGCCGCCGGGGCGCAGGATGCGCATGATCTCGGGGGCCAGTTCGCGATAGGCCTGCAGGCCGTCCGGCCCGCCGTCCAGCGCCAGCAGGGGATCATGATCGCGGACCTCAGGGTCGAGGCCGGGGATGTCGCCCGACGGAATGTAGGGCGGGTTGGAGACGACGACGTCGAAGCTGTGGTCGCCGAAGCCGGCGGCCCATTCGGTGCGCAGGAAGGTGGCGCGGTTGTCGAGCTCGAGGTTGGCGGCGTTCTCCTTCGCCACCGCCAGCGCCTCGGACGAGATGTCGGTGCCGACGCCGCGGGCGCCGAAGCGCTCGGCCAGGGCGGCCAGCAGGATGGCGCCGGAGCCGGTGCCGAGATCGATCATCTCGAACGCCTTGTTGGGCGGACAGGCGAGCAGCACGACGTCGAGGATGGCCTCGGTGTCGGGGCGCGGGCTGAGCACGTCGGGGGTGACGTTCAGCATGATCTTCCAGAAGCCCTTGCGGCCGAGGATGCGCGACACCGGCTCGCGGCGCAGGCGTCGCTCGATGAAGCCGTCCAGGGCGGCCTGCTGGTCCGGGGTCACGGCGCGGTAGGGGTCGGTCAGGATGTCGGTGCGCGAGCAGTTGGCGGCGACCTCGAGCAGCAGGCGGGCGTCGATCGAGGGGCTGTCGATGCGGCCGTCCTTGAGCCGGGCGGCGGCGACCTTCCAGGTGGTGAGCAGGGTCGGGGGGGCGGCGGCGTCGGTCATCGGGACGGCTTGACGCGACGGGCGGCGGATTTCAAGCGCCGCCGCCCTGGAACGGCCTTCAACCGTGGCCGTTGTGGCGGGAATGCGGAAGCGGTCTGAAGCAAGGGGCGGCCTCGGGCTGTGGGGCCTGGCGGGCGCGGTGGCGGGCGGGCTGGCCGCCGGCGCCGGGGCGGCGCACCTGCTCTATCGGCACGGGCACAGATACGGGCTGGAATTGCGCCCGCCGCGGCCGGCGCCGCCGCCGGCGCACGTGCCCACGCCCGAGGATTTCGAAGCCAGGGAGCCGGGGCGAGGCCGGCTGGCGCAACGGCCGGAACACATTCCCCACAAGGGCTGGATCGACATCTTCTGGCGCGTCGTCGCCTCCTATTTCGGCGACCGGGTGGGTTTCATCGCCGGCGGAGTGACCTTCTTCGTGGTCCTGTCGCTGTTCCCGACCCTGGCCGCCTTCGTCACCATCTACGGCCTGTTCGCCGATCCGAACGAGGCGGTGGAGCGGCTGTACTTCCTCTATTCGGTACTGCCGTCCGGCGTGGCCGAGTTCCTCAGCGGCCAGATGCAGAGGCTGGCGGAGAATTCGAACACCCAGCTGACCTTCACCCTGGCCTGGACCCTGGCGCTGTCCCTGTGGACCGCCAACGGGGCGATCAAGGTGCTGTTCTACGGCCTGAACATCGCCTACCACGAGGTCGAGCGGCGCAATTTCTTCGTCTACAACCTGCTGTGCATGGCCTTCACCGTCTCGGGCCTGCTGGCCATCCTGATCGCCGCCGCCATGGTCGTCGGGGTGCCGCTGGTGCTGGGTCCCCTGGGCCTCGTCGACGAGTGGGGCTATCTGGCGCCGCTGCGCTGGCCGCTGCTGCTGCTGGTCTACATCGCCTCCCTGACCCTGGTGTACGGCCTCGGCCCGTGCCGGGCGCGGGCGCGCTGGCGCTGGCTGACGCCGGGGGCCCTGTTCGCCTCCCTGCTCAGCGTCGGCCTGTCGCTGGGCTTCAGCTGGTACCTGCAGACCTTCGTCAAGGTCGATTCCTACGGCCCGCTGGCGGCGATGATGGGCTTCCTGCTGTGGACCTGGCTGAGCGTGCAGATCATCCTGATGGGGGCCGAGCTCAACGCCGAGGTCGAGCACCAGACGGCCATCGACACCACCACAGGGGCGCCGGTCGAGCTGGGCGAGCGCGGCGCGGTGGTGGCCGACACGGTCGGGCCGCGGCGCGGCAATCCGGCGGCCCTGGCCTTCACCCTCAAGCACGCCGAGGCGCTATCGGACCGGCTGCTGCACCGGCGCATCCGCAAGCTCTGACCGGCTGCCCGGGCCGGAGGCGCTAGTCCTCGGCCGGGCGGAACAGCAGGGCGGAGATCTTGCCCTCGGGGTTGATCCCGATCAGCCACTGGGTCGCGGCGTTGGCGAAGGTGACGTTGAACACGTCGATGTCTTCCCGGCTGCCGGCGAAGGAGACGGCGACGAGGGCCCCGAAGCCTTCCACCAGCGGCGTCACCACTGATTCCTGCTCGCGCACCCCCGCGGCGAGCGTATCGGTCATGTGGTCATAGTCGATGGTCCCGGCCTGCATTTCACCGATGACCGCGCGAAGAACCTCCTCGGACTCCGCATTGGCCGGCTCGGACGACAGGGCGGCCTGGGGCGGCGCGGCCGGCGCAGGGGTGGCGGCCTGGGTCCGCGCGGCCGGGTCGTCGAAGGTGTTGGGCACCGAGCCGGCGGCGACCTGGGCCTGGGCGGCGGCGGGCGCGGCGAGCAGGACGACGGCGGCGATCAGAAGCGGCTTCATGGGGCGTCTCCAGCGGGGGGAGGTCAGACGATGGCGGGCCAAAGCGACAGAACGAGGGCGGCCGAGGCGGCGGCGGCGGCGAGGACCATCCCCACCGCCAGCCAGGTCGGCGTGCGCACCTCGCGCACCACCACCGTGCGGGGCTCGGGCGGATTCCGGGCC
>JADGMZ010000229.1 GCA_015234495.1 Brevundimonas sp.
AGTTCGAGCTGGTCGAGGCGGTCCGCGCCTACGACCCGACCGCCGACGAGGGCCTGCTCAACCGCGCCTACGTCTATGCGATGAAGATGCACGGCTCGCAGCTGCGGGCCTCGGGCGATCCCTATTTCGCCCATCCGATCCAGGTCGCCGGCATCCTCACCGACTACCGGCTCGACACCGCCACCATCGTCACCGCCCTGCTGCACGACGTGGTCGAGGACACCTCGGCGACCCGTGACGACATCGCCGAGATGTTCGGCGAGGAGATCGCCCAGCTGGTCGAGGGCGTCACCAAGCTGTCGCGGCTGGAGCTCCAGGCCGAACACACCCGCCAGGCCGAGAACCTGCGCAAATTCATCCTCGCCATCTCCAGGGACGTCCGCGTCCTGCTGGTCAAGCTGGCCGACCGTCTGCACAACATGCGCACCCTGCGCTACGTCAAGCCGGAGAAGCGCGAGCGGATCAGCCGCGAGACTCTCGAGGTCTATGCTCCGCTCGGCCGTTCGATCGGCATCCACTCGATCGCCTCCGAGCTGGAGGAGCTGGCCTTCGAACACCTCAATCCCACCGCCCGCACCGCCATCGAGCGGCGGCTGGAGGCGCTGAAGCTCGAGCACGGCCAGGCCATCGAGGGCGTCGCCCACGAGGTCGAGCGGGTGCTGGAGGAGGCGGGCGTCCACGCCCGGGTGTTCGGTCGCCAGAAGACCCCCTATTCGATCTGGCGCAAGCTGCAGCGCAAGTCGGTGGGCTTCTCGTCCCTGTCCGACATCTACGGCTTCCGGGTCATCGTCGAGGCCGAGGACGACTGCTACCGCGCCCTCGGCGTCATCCACCGCGCCTGGCCGATGGTGCCCGAGCGGTTCAAGGACTTCATCTCGACGCCCAAGTCGAACAACTACCGTTCGCTGCACACCACGGTCGTCGGGCCGTCAGGGCTGCGCATCGAGATGCAGATCCGCACCGACGCCATGGACCGCGTCGCCGAGGACGGGGTGGCGGCGCACTGGGCCTACAAGAACCAGTCCTACGGCTTCGACAAGGAGGCCATGGAGAAGGACGGCGGCCGCGACCCGCTGCAGAACCTGCGCCACCTGGTTCAGGTCATCGAGCACGGGGAGGGGGGCGAGGACTGGGTCGAGCACGCCAAGCTCGAGATGTATCTCGACCAGGTCTTCGTGTTCACGCCTAAGGGCGCCCTGATCACCCTGCCGCGCGGCGGCATGCCGCTGGACTTCGCCTACGCCGTCCACACCGAGGTCGGCGACACCGCCGTGGGGGCCAAGATCAACGGCGAGCTCAAGCCGATGCGCACCCAGCTCCAGAACGGCGACGTGGTCGAGATCGTGCGCGGGGCCAAGCGCGAGATTCCCGTCGACTGGCGCTCCCTGACCGTCACCGGCCGGGCGCGCTCGGCCATCCGCCGCCACATCCGCACCTCCGAGCGCGGCGAGTTCCAGAAGCTGGGCCGCGCCACCCTCGAGCAGACCCTGACCCGGGCCGGCAAGGCCGAGGCCGAGGTCACCCTGCGCGCGGCGCTGGAGCAGCTGGGCTTCGCCAATGACGACGACCTCTACGAGGCCATCGGCCGCGGCCGGGTGTCGGCCGGCAAGGTCGGCGAAATCCTGTTTCCGGCCCTCAAGGGACGGCTGAAGGCCGGCCCGGACCGCAAGCGGATCGGCGACGACCAGGGCCGGCTGTTCGTGCGCGGCGGCGGCCTGACCCCCGGGGTCAGCGTCCATTTCGCCCACTGCTGCTCGCCCGTGCCCGGCGACCGCATCGTCGGCATCCTCGAGCCCGACGTGGGCCTGACCGTCCACACCATCGACTGCCAGCGGCTGGAGGAGTTCGCCGACGACGATTCCGTCTGGCAGGACCTGCAGTGGACGCCGCAGGCCGAGCGCAGCGCCGTGGCTGCGGCGCGGGTCCGCGCCACCATCAAGAACGCCCCGGGCGTGCTGGGCCAGGTCGCCACCATCATCGGCGAGGCCGGGGGCAACATCCTCAACCTGGTCATGACCCACCGGCAGCAGGACTTCTTCGACGTCGACATCGACGTGGAGGTCGAGGACGCCAAGCACGCCACCGCCATCATGGCGGCGCTGCGCACAAATCCCTCCGTCGACACCGTGGAACGGGCCCGCGGGTGAGCGCTGACGGGCCCGACAACTCGGCCCAGATGGCCTCGCCGTCCTACCGTCTGCCGGCGCTGGACCAGGATTTCCTGCTCGGCGACTCCATGCGCGGGGTGCGCTTCCTGCTGGAGTACGCCAAGGCCGAGGAGGCCCTGCGGGCGTGGGGCGTGCGGTCGACCATCGTGGTGTTCGGCAGCGCCCGCATCGGCGAGAACGGCGACCCGCGCCATGCCCGCTGGTATCAGGAGGCGCGCGCCTTCGGCCGTCTCGCCTCCGAGCGCGGCGGGGCCTTCCGCGGCTCCCCCGGCGAGCCGCGCGACAACGTCATCGCCACCGGCGGCGGGCCCGGCGTCATGGGCGCCGCCAACCGCGGCGCGGCCGAGGCGGGTGCCCCTTCGGTCGGCTTCAACATCACCCTGCCGCACGAGCAGGAGCCCAACGGCTGGTCGACGCCCGAACTGACCTTCCGCTTCCACTACTTCGGCATGCGCAAGATGCACCTGGCCATGCGCGCCAACGCCCTGGTGGTGTTCCCGGGCGGCTTCGGCACTCTCGACGAGCTGTTCGAGATCCTGACCCTGCGCCAGACCAGCAAGGCCCCGCCGATCCCCATCGTGCTGTTCGACGAGGCCTACTGGCGCTCGGTGATCAATTTCGACGTCCTCGTCGCGCACGGCATGATCCACGCATCGGACATGGACCTGTTCGCCTTCGCCGACGACGCCGAGGCGACCTGGCGCTGCCTGCTGGAACTCGGCCTCAAGCCCCACGAGGATATCCAGCAACCGGGCTTTCCCTGATCGGAGCGAAGGCGCTAGGAACGGCCATGACCTCAGACGACGTTCTCGACGAATTCCGCCAGGCCGGCGCCCTGCGCGAGGGCCATTTCGTGCTCTCCTCGGGCCTGCACAGCCCGGTCTTCCTGCAGAAGAACCTGGTGTTCATGGACGCGGCCCGCTGCGCCCGTCTGTGCAAGGCCCTGGCGGAGAAGATCACCGCCGCCGTCGGCCCCGTCGACCTGGCCATCTCCCCCGCCGTCGGCGGCATCATCCCCGGCTACGAGACCGCCCGCTGGCTGGGCGTCCCCTCGATGTACGTCGAGCGCGAGGGCGGCGAGTTCAAGCTACGCCGCGGCTTCCACGTCGATCCCGGCCAGAAGGTGGTCATGGTCGAGGACATCGTCACGACTGGCCTGAGCTCGCGCGAATGCATCCAGGCGATCCGCGACGCGGGCGGCGAGGTGGTCGCGGCGGCCTGCATCGTCGACCGCTCCGGCGGCCGCGCCGATGTCGGCGTGCCCCTGGTCGCCCTGGCCACCCTGGACGTTCCGGCCTGGCCCGCGGACGCCCTGCCGCCCGAACTCGCCGCCCTGCCGGTCGAGGACCCGGGCAGCCGCCGGCTGGCCAGGTGAG
>JADGMZ010000230.1 GCA_015234495.1 Brevundimonas sp.
GCCCGGCGTGATGGCCGACATGAACGAGGCGCGATACTACCCGTTCGGCGGCTCCTTCGCCCACGTCATCGGCTACGTCGCCAAGCCCAACGACCGCGACATAGAGGCGATCAAGGCGCGCGGCGAGAAGGTGCCGGAAATCCTTTTCAACCCCGGCTTCCGCATCGGTCGCCAGGGCGTCGAGAAGGCCTTTGATTCGGACCTGCGGGGCGAGGCCGGCGGCAACCGGGTCGAGGTGGACGCGCGCGGCCGCGTCGTGGCCGAGGACATCGGCGGCTCCCGGCCCGCGGTGCCGGGCAAGGACGTCGTCCTGACCCTCGACGCCGATGTGCAGAACCGGGCGCTGGAGGTGTTCGGCGAGGAGTCTGGCGGCTGCGTGGTCATGGACGTCCGCAACGGCGACATCCTGTGCATGGTCTCGGCGCCGGCGTTCGATCCCAACCTGTTCGTCGGCGGGGTGCCGTCGCACATCTACAACGCCCTGCGCGACTATGAGCGAAAGCCCCTGCTGGACAAGGCCATCTACGGCACCTTCCCGCCCGGCTCGACCTTCAAGATGACGACGGCGCTGGCCATTCTGGACGCGGGGATTTCCCCGACGGAGCGGGTCGTTTGCA
Source organism: Brevundimonas sp. (assembly GCA_015234495.1). Taxonomy (GTDB): domain Bacteria; phylum Pseudomonadota; class Alphaproteobacteria; order Caulobacterales; family Caulobacteraceae; genus Brevundimonas. Next base: position 618 of record JADGMZ010000230.1, read on the forward strand.
CCGGAGGCTATCGCTACGGCGCGCGCACCTTCCGCTGCTGGCGACGCGGCGGCCATGGCGCGATGGACATGCACAACGCCATCAAGAACTCGTGCGACACCTATTTCTACCACCTGTGCAACCGGGCCGGCGTGGACCGCATCGCCAGGGTCGCCGAGGCGCTGGGCTTCGGCCAGGCCTATGAGATCGGCATCGCCGGCCAGTCCAGCGGCATCGTGCCCTCGACCAAGTGGAAGCGGGAATACACCGAGGCGACCAGCTGGGACGACGATCCGACCTGGTACCCGGGCGAGACGCTGTCGGTGTCGATCGGGCAGGGCGCGCTGGCGGTCAACGCCCTGCAGCTGGCGGTGATGACCAGCCGCCTCGCCAACGGCCGCAAGGCGGTTCAGCCCCGCCTCGTGAAGTCCGTGGGCGGCGAGAGCCGTGAGCGGCAGGAGGCCTTCGCCGACCTGCCCTTCAGCAAGGAGCACCTCGACATCGTGCGCGGCGGCATGGCGGCCGTGGCCAACGACGTCACCGGCACCGCCTATCGCACCTCCCAGCTCGGCCTCGGCGACATCCAGATGGCCGGGAAGACTGGCACCGCCCAGTCGCGCGACTACGGCACCGGCTCGCGTGGCCCGCGCGACGCCGTCTGGACCCGCCGCGACCACGCCCTGTTCGTCGCCTTCGCCCCGCACGACGCGCCGCGCTACGCCATCGCCCTGATCATCCAGCACGCCCCGTCCGGCGGCTCGGTCGATGCGGCGCCAAGGGCGCGCGAGATCATGAAGACCGTCCTGCTCAAGGATCCGGACATGCGCGCCCGCATCGAGCGGCCGCTGCCGCCAAAGGCCGAGGGGCCCGTCGGCCTCGGTGAGGGCGAGGGCGGCGCCGGCCCGGGCGGCGAGGTCACCGGCCCCGCCGCCGCCGACGTTGCGCCGCCGCCTCCGCCGCCTCCCGCCCCGACCGCCACCTCGGGCCCGCGCCCCTACCTGTCGGAGCCGCCCCGATGACCGCTTCCGCCCTGACCCGTCCCGGCGAGCGCGACCGCATCTCGAGCAAGATCACCGAGCTGGACTGGCGCATCGTCGGATTGCTGTGCGTGATCGCCGGGATCGGCGGAGCGATGCAGTACTCCATCGCCGGCGGTCACTGGCAGCCGTGGGCCGCCGATCATCTGGTCCGCTTCGGGGTCCTGGTCGTCATCATGCTCGGGCTGGCCATGGTCCACCCGAAATGGTGGTTCCGCGGCGCCTATCCGCTCTACGGCCTGTTGCTCGTTCTCGTCCTGATGATCGAGTTCACGCCGCTCGGCTACACGGCCGGCGGCGCCCGCAACTGGCTGAACCTCGGCGTGATCCGCATCCAGCCGGCCGAGTTCATGAAGCTCGGCCTCGTCCTCGCCCTGGCCCGCTGGTACCACAACCATTCCGCCGAGGACGCCCGCTGGTCCTGGAAGCTGCTGATCCCGGCCGGAATGATCGGCGTGCCCTTCCTGCTGGTCGCCAAACAGCCCGACCTCGGTTCGGCCATGATCATCGGCCTGACCGGGGCGGCGGTGATGTTCGTCGCCGGGCTCAGCTGGCGGGTCATCGCCGTCGGCGGAGCGCTCGCCGCCGCCATTGTCCCGCTGTTCGTGATGTTCGGCATGCACGACTACCAGCGCAACCGCGTGCTCACCTTCCTCAATCCCGGGGCCGACCCGTCCGGGACGGGCTACAACATCATCCAGTCCAAGATCGCCCTCGGCTCCGGGGGCTTCCTCGGCAAGGGCTATGGCCTCGGCAGCCAGAGCCAGCTGGAATTCCTGCCCGAACGCCACACCGACTTCATCTTCTCGACCGTGGCCGAGGAGTTCGGCTTCATCGGCTCCTTCACCGTCCTGGCCTGCTATGTCGCGGTCATCCTGATCGCCCTGCGCATCGCCTCGCTGGCGCACAGCCATTTCGGGCGCATCGCCGCCGCCGGCATGACCGGCTTCTTCGCCCTGTTCGTGCTGATCAACGGGGCCATGGTCATGGGTCTGGCCCCCGTCGTCGGGGTGCCGATGCCGCTGCTGTCCTACGGCGGATCGTCGATGATGACGGTGATGATCGGCTTCGGCCTGATCCTCTCGACCCGCGTGCATCGCTATGTCGAGCTGCCCAAGGGCCACGGCCTGTTCTGATCGGCGCGCTGGCGCGTTAGGGTCGGGCATGACCGACGCCAAGGCCGATTCCATTCTCCCGAAATTCGTTCCGGACTGGGGTGACGAGCCCTGTCCCCAGCCGATGCTGCCCGCCGCCTCGCCCGAGCGCGCCGCCGCCCTGACCCAGGGCGTGCGCATGCGCGAGAACCCGGCCGAATGGGCCTTCGTGCGCCTGTCCAAGCTGATCGAGGATTTCGAGAAGAGCCTCGACAAGGACGAGGAGATCGCCGCCCATCTGGTCGGCGGGCCCGGCGACGCCACCATGCAGATCGACGATGTCGGCTTCTGGGGCCCCGACTTCATCCTCTTCACCGGCAAGAACGCCGACGGCCGCCCGGTGCGCCTGATCCAGCACTACGGCCAGATCAACGTCCTGCTCAACGCCCGCCGCAAGCCCGAGGAACGCCCCGCCCGCCGCATCGGCTTCCAGCTCTCGGAACTGGTCGAGAAGACCAATCCCAAGTGAGGCATCAGGCAGCGGGTAGCAGGCAGCGGGGCGTTCGAGCTTGACGCCGCCGCCGGCGACCTGACCCTGCTGCCTGCTGCCTGCTGCCTGCTGCCTGCTGCCTGCTGCCTATTCCCTACAGCGAAGCCGCCCAGTCCGTCGCCCGCACCAGGCTGTCGATGATGCCGGGCTCGGTCGAGGCGTGGCCGGCGTCGCCGATCACGTCCAGCTTCGCCTCCGCCCAGGGCCGGTTCGACGTGGTGACGCCGATGTCGGGCGCCTGGGCCCTGCACCGGGCCTGGCCGGAAG
>JADGMZ010000231.1 GCA_015234495.1 Brevundimonas sp.
TTCGCCGAGGTCGCCGAAAAGACCAACGGCCGCTCGATGGTCATCCTCGGCGAACTCGCGCGCGGTGGTGATGATCGCCTCGCGCGGCACACCCGTGACGTTTTCGGCCCAGGCGGGACTGAACGGGGCGTCGTCATCATAGCTGGCGGCCACGTTGTCGCCGCCGAAGCCGCGGTCGACGCCGTAGTTGGCGCAGAACAGATCGAAGACGGTGGCGACCATCGCCTCGCCGTCCTTGAGCTTGATCCGCTTGACCGGCACATTGCGGTCGAGAATCTGCTCGTGGCTGGTCGAGACGAAACTCTCGGGCGCGGTGCCGCCGAAATAGGGGAAGCCGACCGGCACGATCTCGTCGTGGTCGTCGGCGAGGGTCAGCCGCAGGCGGATGTCCCGACCCTTGCCGTCCTTCTCCTCGAGGTTCCACTTGCCCGGGTCGCCCCAGCGGTGACCCGACTGGCCCTGCGGACAGACGACCTTGCCGCTGAGTTCGTCGAGGCCGACCGCCTTCCAGTCTGGATTGGCCTTTTCACCGAGGTCGTGGCGGAAGTCGGCGGCGCGGACCATGCGGTCGGCGACCAGCCGGCCGTCGCGCTCGACCAGTTTCACCAGCAGCGGGAAGTCCGAATATTTGCGGCCGTAGTCGGCGAAATAGGGCGCCTGCCGGTCGCAGTGGAATTCCTTCAGGATGACGTGGCCGAAGGCCAGGGCCAGGGCCGCGTCGGTGCCCTGTTTCGGGTGCAGCCAGAGGTCGGCGAACTTGGAGGCCTCGGAATAGTCCGGCGTGATGACGACGCTCTTGGTCCCCTTGTAGCGGACCTCCGAATAGAAGTGGGCGTCCGGCGAGCGGGTCTGCGGGATGTTCGAGCCCCACACCAGCAGGAAGCCGGCGTTGTACCAGTCCGCGCTCTCCGGCACGTCGGTCTGCTCGCCCCAGGTCTGCGGCGACGACGGCGGCAGGTCGCAGTACCAGTCGTAGAAGCTGAGGATCGTCCCCCCGATCAGCGACAGGTAGCGCGCCCCCGAGGCGTAGGAGATCATCGACATGGCCGGGATCGGCGAGAAGCCGGCCACACGGTCGGGACCGTACTCCTTGATGGTGTAGGCGTTGGCCGCCGCGATGATGTCGGTGACCTCGTCCCAGCCGGCGCGGATGAAGCCGCCGCGGCCGCGGCGCGAGACCCAGCTGTGGCGCTTCTCCGGGGCCTCGACGATCGAGCGCCAGGCCTCGACCGGGGACATGGTCCTGCGCGCCTCACGCCAGTGCCGGAGCATCCGCCCGCGCACCAGCGGGTATTTGATCCGCGTTCCGGAATAGAGATACCAGCTGTAGCTGGCCCCCCGCGGACAACCGCGCGGTTCGTGGTTCGGCAGGTCCGGCCGGGTGCGCGGATAGTCGGTCTGCTGGGTCTCCCAGGTGACGATGCCGCCCTTGACGTAGATCTTCCACGAACACGAGCCGGTGCAGTTCACCCCGTGGGTCGAGCGCACGATCTTGTCGGCCGCCCAGCGGGTTCGATAGGCGTCCTCCCAGTCGCGATTCTCGCGGGTCGTGAGCCCATGGCCGTCGGAGAAGGTCTCCTTGTCGCGACGGAAATAGGTCAGGCGATCCAGGAAGTGGCTCATGACGGGCTGCCTTCCGCTTGGGGGTCAGGGGTAATGGGGAGGGAGCGCCGTCCTTCGACGGCGCGCAAGAGGCCGCGCGGTCCGGCGTAGGCGACCCAGGTCAGGGCCGCGCAGCTGAGGTAGAAGATCAGGAAGCCCCACAGGGCCGCCTCGGGGCCGCCGGTGCCGTCGATCGAAGCGCCGTAGGCCTTGGGGATGAAGAAGGCGCCGAAGGCGGCGATCGCCGAGGTGAAGCCGACGATGGCGGCCGCCTCGCGATCGGCGCGCACGCGCTGCTCGGTTGGCGGGAGCTCGGGGGCCAGCCGCGCGGTCTCCAGCGCCATGATCGGGCCGATCATCTGGAAAGTGGAGGCGTTGCCGACGCCGGTCAGGAAGAACAGCGCCAGCACGCTGCCGAAGAAGCCCGGGAAGGAGGCGATCGACAGGGCCCACAGCATGCCCAGCACCGCCACGATCATGCCGATGAACACCCACAGGGTGACCCGGCCCCCGCCCCAGCGGTCGGCGACCCAGCCGGTGCCGGCCCGCGACAGGGCCCCGACCAGCGGCCCGAGGAAGACGTACTGCATGGCGTTCACCTCGGGGAACACCAGCCGCGCCAGCAGCGGGAAGCCGGCCGAAAAGCCGATGAACGAGCCGAAGGTGCCGGTGTAGAGCCAGCACATCAGCCAGTTGTGCTTGCGCCGGAAGATCGCCGCCTGGTCGGCGAAGGAGGCCTTGGCCGAGGCGATGTCGTTCATGCCGAACCATGCCGCCAACGTCCCCAGCATGATGAAGGGGATCCAGACGAAGCCGGCGTTCTGGGCCCAGATGCGGGTCCCGTCGTCGGCGACCTGGGCCTGGCCCCCGAGCGCCCCGAAGATCGAGAAGGTGACCACGACGGGCACCAGGAACTGCATCAGGCTGACGCCGAGATTGCCCAGGCCGGCGTTGAGCGCCAGGGCGTTGCCGCGCTCCGCCTTCGGAAAGAAGAAGCCGATGTTGGCCATCGACGAGGCGAAATTCCCGCCGCCGAAGCCGCACAGCAGGGCCAGCACCAGGAAGATCAGATAGGGCGTGCTCGGGTCCTGCACGGCATAGCCGATGCCGAAGGCCGGGATCATCAGCGAGGCGGTCGACACCGCGGTCCACAGCCGGCCGCCGAACACCGGCACCATGAAGGCGTAGAAGATGCGGAAAGTGGCCCCCGACAGGCCAGGCAGCGCCGCCAGCCAGAACAGTTGATCGGTGGTGAAGGCGAAACCGAGCCGCGGCAGCTGGGCCACCACCACGCTCCACACCATCCACACGGCGAAGGCCAGCAGCAGGCAGTAGGTCGAGATCCACAGGTTGCGTTGAGCGACGGCGCGCCCCTCGCCGGCCCAGAAGGCCTGATCCTCGGGCCGCCAGTCGGCCAGCAGGCCGCCGCGCGCCTTGCGCAGCCGATCCAGCAGCGGCCGCGCCGGTTCGTGGATCGGCTCCATTTCCGGCAGTTGCGGCAGGCTGGAGACCTCGCGTCCCTCGCGCAGGGCGGCGGCCTCCATCCGGCGGACGGTGACGTGCATCCACGCCAGCGACACGCCGACGATCACGAACAGCAGGGCGAAACAGCTGGTCCACACCCCGGTCAGGTCGTTCATCGCGCCGAAGACGATCGGCAGCACGAAACCGCCCAGACCGCCGACCATGCCGACCAGGCCGCCGACGGCGCCGATCTGCTTCGGGTAGTAGACGGGGATGTGCTTGAACACCGCCGCCTTGCCCAGGCTCATGAAGAAGCCGAGCACGAAGATGGCCACCAGGAAGGGGACCAGCCCCATCGAGGTGGAGAAGCTGATCGGGCCGCGCACGCCGTGGATGGTGTAGTCCGTCGGCGGGTAGGACAGCATGAACAGGCACAGGGCCGAGACGCCGAAGGTC
>JADGMZ010000232.1 GCA_015234495.1 Brevundimonas sp.
GCAATGGAAGGCCCATGGCGGGGCTCGCTCCCCGGCCTGACGCTCGGTGGCCAGAACACCGTGCTGGCCTATGGCACGGACACCATCGGCGTCGGTCCGCGGCTCCACGTCCACCCCTATGACGAGACCTTCATCGTCATCGAGGGCCGCGCCCGCTTCTTCGTCGGCGACACGACGCTGGACGCGGCCGCCGGCGACGTCGTGTTCGGCCCCGCCGGCGTTCCGCACCGGTTCGAGAACCTCGGCCCCGGCCGCCTCCAGACCATCGACATCCACCATTCGCCGGAATGGATCCAGACAGACCTGGACGGGGACTAGCGTCTTGCCCGCAGTTGGCGCACCCTGCCGTCATCCTCGGGCTTGACCCGAGGATCAGACCATCCGGTGCTCGGTAAGCGAAGACGCGACCACGCTCCAGGGCCGTCTCCCGCAGACAGTTCGCACCAACCCCTGATCCTCGGGTCAAGCCCGAGGATGACGGGAGAGGGACGACCGCACAAACAAGCCCTCCCCCTCGACGGGGGAGGGTTGGGTGGGGGTGCTCGCGCCGGCGTCTGCCGGGCAGGCGCGGAAGGGCTCGGTCAGCGCCTTGCGCGCCCCATCCGGACAGGGCCTGCGTCCACCCCCATCCCCGACCCTTCCCCCGTCGAGGGGGAAGGGAGTTGTGGGCCGACCCCGCCGCTTGTTGCCTGCTGCCTGCTGCCTGCTGCCTGCTGCCTAAAGGATAGTGGCCGCCTCCTCGAACGCCAGCCGCGGCGACCGCGGGAACAGGTTCTCGTCCGTGCCATAGCCCAGATTGACGATGAAGTTCGGCTCCACCGTCGTCCCCGCGAAGAACTCGGCCTTCACCCCCTCGGGGTCGAAGCCCGACATCGGGCCGACATCCAGCCCCAGCGCCCGCGCCGCCAGCAGGAAATAGCCGCCCTGCAGCGAGCTGTTGCGGAACGCCGCCTCACGCCGGCCCGCCTCGTCGGCGAACCAGTCCTTCGCCCCCGGCGCGTGCGGGAACAGCTTCGGCAGCTGTTCGTGGAAGTCGGTGTCCATGCCGATGATGACATTGACCGGCGCCTGCAGCGTCTTGGCCTGGTTGCCCTCGCTCATCAGCGGGATCAGCCGGGCCTTGGCCTCCGGCGAGGTGACGAAGACGAAGCGGGCGGGGGTGTTGTTCACCGCCGTCGGGCCGAACTTGGTCAGGTCGTACAGCTTGCGCAGCAGCGCCTCCGGCACCGGCCGGTCCGACCAGGCGTTGCGCGTCCGCGCCTCGGTGAACAGCTGGGCCAGCGCAGGGTCGGCGAGCGGGGCGTCGCGGGTCGAGAGGGTGTCGAAAGCCATGGAGGTCCTCCTGTTTCAGCATCTGCAACAACTGCAGTTGCCAAATGGCGAAACCTGCCCGGTCCCGCAACCTCTATCCGCAACTTTTTCTGTGGCCAATCAAAACCGGCGTTCTGCCACAGCCTCTGGAGCCTGCGCCCCGAACGGCCTATCTAGGGCCCATGAAAGACCTCAACGCCCTCATGCAGCAGGCCCAGGCGATGCAGCAGAAGCTGCAGGACGCCCAGGCGAAAATGGCCGAAACCACCGCCTCCGGCAGCTCCGGCGGCGGCCTCGTCACCATGGACCTCAAGGGCCCCGGCGAGGTCACCCGCGTGACCATCGACGACAGCCTGATGGTCCCGGGCGAGACCGAGATCCTCGCCGACCTGATCGTCGCCGCCCACGCCGACGCCAAGCGCAAGCTGGACGAGGCCAACGGCGCCCTGATGCGCGAAGCCGCCGGCCCCATGGCCGGGATGAACATCCCCGGCATGCCGAAACTGTTCTGAGGCCGTCCACTCTTCCGCCGTCACCCTCGGGCTTGACCCGAGGGCCAGACCGTCCGGTGCTCCGTCGAAGATCGCACGGGCACGTTCGTTGGGCCGGCTCTTGCGCACAGCCCGCCTCCGCGTCTGATCCTCGGGTCAAGCCCGAGGATGACGACGGTGTGGTGGAGAGATAGGCAACCGCCCTCCCGCCTGATATTCGCCGCCCATGGCTGCCTCCGCCGGACCCGAAATCGAGCGCCTGATCTCGCTCCTCGCCAAGCTCCCCGGCATGGGGCCCCGCTCCGCCCGGCGCGCCGCCCTCGCCCTGCTCAAGAAGCGCGACCAGCTGCTCGTCCCCCTGGCCGCCTCGCTGCAGGAGACCGCCGACAAGGTCACCTCCTGCTCGGTCTGCGGCGCGCCCGACACCCGCGACCCCTGCTCCATCTGCTCCGACGGCTCGCGCGACAATGGCCTGATCTGCGTGGTCGAGGAGGCCGGCGCCCTGTGGGCCATGGAGCGCTCGGGCGCCTTCCGCGGCAAGTATCACGTGCTCGGCGGCCTTCTCTCGGCGCTCGACGGCGTCGGCCCCGACGCCCTGCGCGTCGCCGAACTGGTCGGCCGGGTGAAGGGCGGCGAGGCGAAGGAGGTGGTGCTGGCCCTGCCCGCCACCGTCGACGGCCAGACCACCGCCCACTACCTGGCCGAACGCCTCGCCGGCTCCGGGGTGGAGATCACCTCCCTCGCCCGCGGCGTGCCGGTGGGCGGCGAGCTCGACTGGCTGGACGACGGCACCATCATCCAGGCCCTCCGCCAGCGCCGCCCGGCCTGAGCCCGCTCTCCTGCGTCCGATAATGACGCATCAGTCCCGTAGACTATGTCCGGCGCGGTCGTAGACGGAGGGTCCGGTGCAACAGATCAGGGTGGCCGAAGTGGCCGATGCGGCCATTCACCGATGCGGTCGCATTCGGGAGCAACGCCCGCAATACCGGCCTCGCGGCGCGGAAAGCGGCCGAAGTGGCCGAAGTGGCCGCCGTCTTCTCCGGCCACTTCCCGGCTCGCGTCCCGCCGCCTCCGCCCGCATGGCGGCCCGGCCCGACTCCCGCTAAGGAACGGAGCATGAACGCCCTTCTGCCCGTGATTTCCGTCCTCACCCTGGTCGCCGCCGCCGCGGCCGTGGTTGTTTCCGGCCTCGCCCTGCAGGCCGCCCGTCGCGCCGCCCGTTCCGGCGAGGACGACCGCCTGCTGGCCGCGCTGAGCCGCGAGATGGCCGCCCTGCGCGGCGAAGCGGCCCAGAACGCCGCCACCCAGCGCATCGAACTGACCGACGCCCTCAGCAAGCTGGGCGGCGGCCTCGACGCGCGCATCGGCGCCCTGACCGAGAATTTCGACCGCCGGCTGACCGCCTTCGCCGAACTGCAGCAGAAGGTCGGGACCGACCTGGCCGACGGCCAGCACAAGCGACTGGCCGAGACCAACAAGGCCGTCGGCGAGCTGTCGAAGACCCTCGCCGAGCAGCAGCTCGAGGGCCGCAAGGCCATGGCGACGGAACTGGACAAGGTGCGCACCACCCTGACCGCCAACATGGAGCAGCTGCGCAAGGAGAACGAGGCCAAGCTGGAGCAGATGCGGGCGACCGTGGACGAGAAGCTCCAGTCGACGCTGGACCAGCGTCTGGACGCCAGTTTCAAGCAGGTCTCGGACCGGCTCG
>JADGMZ010000233.1 GCA_015234495.1 Brevundimonas sp.
GTCGACGATGGCCAGGTCGATGGCGTGGTCGCGCAGCATCTGCAGGGCCGCGCCGCCGTCGCCCGCCTCGAAGACCTTGCGGATGCCCGCCGACTTGAGCACCGCCGAGGCGATGGTGCGCATGTGGGGATTGTCGTCGACGAGCAGGATCTGAAGGGCGGCGAGGGAAGACATGGCGGGCAATGGCCGGAAACGGCGCCGGGCGTGGCGGATGGCGGATGGCGGATGCTAGGGAGCGATTGCTTACCCGTTCATGACTGACCGCTGATCAGTCACGGACGTAATCGCTTACACGCGCTCAGGTTCGGATCAGGAGGGCCGGATCCAGGTTGCGGTTGCGCCATTTCAGGCGCCAGCACAGATGCGGGCCGGTGGCGCGGCCGCTCATGCCGACCCGGCCGAGCGAATCGCCGCGGCGAACGTCCTGCCCGGCGCGCACGTCGAGGCGCGATTGATGGAGATAGGCGGTGATCAGGCCCTGGCCGTGGTCGATGAGGGTCAGGCCGCCCTCGAAATGCAGGTCCGGTTCGGCGAGGGTGACGCGGCCGGCGGCGGGGGCGCGAATGACGGTCCCGGCCGGGGCGGCGAGGTCGACGCCGTAGTGGGGCCGGGCCGGCGTGCCGTTGAGCACGCGCTGGGCGCCCCAGCGGCTGCTGACCCGGAAGCTGTCCAGCGGCCAGACGAAGCCGTCGCGGAAATGGTCGGCGTCGAGGCGGCTGGCGAAGCCCTCGGTCTTGAGCTCGACCTCGCGGGCGATGCGGGCCAGAAGCGCGGGGGCGGTCGGAGTGACCGTCGAGGGCGGCAGGCCGTCGATGCGGGTGATGTCGAAGTCGCCGGGGGCGATGTCGAGGCGACGGCGGGCGACGCGGCCCTCGGAGCGGGCTTCGATCTCGGTAGAGGCGGGGGCGTCGCGGTCGAAGCCGACGATGAACCAGCCGTCCGGGGAGGCGGCGGTCAGGGCCTCGCCATCGACGAAGACCAGGGCGCGGGGCCAGGTGCGGCCGAGGGCCTGGCCGCCCTGGACGAAGCGGCCGGTGAGGTTGAGCTCGGATGTCTGGCCGCGGGCCGGTCCGGCCCCGGCGAGGGCCGCGGCGCCGGCGAGGAGGGCGCGGCGGTCAGGGTTCATCGGGCCGTGACGAGGCGCTGCAGGGCCTCGCCGGGGCCGGCGTAGGCCTCCTGCCGCTCGACCGACCAGTAGCGCAGGATCTGCAACGGGATGGGCCGGCCGCTGACCGCGCAGGCGACGAAATCGCCGCGCTTGAGCACGGCGAACTCGCCGTCGGCGAAATGCAGGGTGGCGGGGCCGGCGTCGGTCTGGGTCATGGGGTCAGCCTAGCCGGTTCGTCCGCGCTGTCGAATCCGGATGGGCCGGAGCATGGCTCGAGAGGGAGGTTCATCACAACGAGCTCAACGAGGCGCAAAGGACACGACGGGGCCGGCGGGCCTCGCGGGCCTCGGGGCGACGCCCCCATGTCTGAAGGCGGGCCCGAGGGTCCGCGAAGGGCGAAACCGACGGACTCCCGTCGTGTCCGTTGTGCCCCCTTCGTGCCCGTTGTGATGAACCAGGGCGGCGCCCGACGGCGGCCGGTCAGAACAGGTCGCCCTGGTCGGGGGCGGGGGGCTTCGGTCGGGGCGCGGGCTTCGGGGCGGGGCGGTCGGCCGGCGGGCCGTCGCCGTCGATGCGGGCCCCGCGGGCGCCGTCGGCGAAGACCAGACGGACGGCCTGGCCGGGCTGGAGGGCGGCGGCGGCGGCGATCATGGCGCCGTCCTCGCTCTCGACGCGGGCGAAGCCGGGCTTGGGCTTCTTCGGATCGAGGGTGGCGAGGGCGCGGGAGAGGGCCGCCAGGCGGGTGCGGTCGTGGTCGAGGCGGCGGGGCAGGGTCGGGGCGAAGCGGGCGGCGGCGGCGCCGAGGCGATCGCGGCGGCGTTCCAGCGCCCGGTCCAGCACGGCCGGCGACAGGCGGCCGGCGAAGGTGATCAGCTGGCGCTCATGGACGGCGAGATTGCGCTGCAGGGCGGAGGCGAGGCGGCTGCCGGCGTGGTCGAGGCGCTGGCGCGGCAGGGCCAGCAGGTCGTCGGGGCGGACGGGCAGGCCGCGCTCCACGGCGCGCAGACGGGTGCGGCGCTCCTCGATCAGACGGCCGCCGGCGCGGACCAGCCGACGATCGAGGTCGAGCACGGCGGCGCGCAGGTCGGCCAGCACCGGGGTGGCGATCTCGGCGGCGCCGGTCGGCGTCGGCGCGCGGCGGTCGGAGACGAAGTCGATCAGGGTGGTGTCGGTCTCGTGGCCGACCGCCGAGATGATCGGGATGCGGGCGGCGGCGACGGTGCGCGCCAGCCCCTCGTCGTTGAAGCACCAAAGGTCCTCGACCGAGCCGCCGCCGCGGGCGACGATGAGCAGGTCGGGGCGGGGGATGGGGCCGCCGGGGGTCAGGGCGTCGAAGCCGCGGATGGCGTTGGAGACCTGGCCGCAGGCGGCCTCGCCCTGGACCACCACCGGCCAGACGACGACGCGGCACGGCCAGCGCTCGGCGATGCGGTGCAGGATGTCGCGGATGACCGCGCCGGTCGGGCTGGTGATGACGCCGATGACGGCGGGGAAGGTCGGGATGGGCTTCTTGCGGGCGGGGTCGAACAGACCCTCGCCCTGCAGCTTGACCTTGAGCCGCTCGAGCTGGGCCAGCAGGGCGCCGGCCCCGGCGGCCTCCATGGTCTCGATGACGATCTGGTACGACGAGCGGGCCGGGTAGGAGGTGATCTTGCCGGTGACGATGACCTCGAGTCCGGTCTCGGGCTGGACGCCGAGGCCGCGCACGGCGCCCTTCCAGACCACGCCGTCGATGCAGGCGCGGTCGTCCTTGAGGGTCAGATAGACATGGCCCGAGGCGTGGCGGTTGACCTTGGAGATCTCGCCGCGCAGGCGGACGTGGCCGAAGCGGTCCTCGAGCGTGCGCTTGAGCGCGAACGACAGCTCGGAGATGGACAGGGGCGGGTTGTTGTCCCGGGGGGCGGCGGGCTCCTCGGCCGGGCCCTCGAAGACGTAGGAGTCGTCGGTCATCGGGGCAGACTAGCGGGGGCGAGGGGCGGGAGCGAGGGGGAGGAGCCGGATGACCGCTACGGGCGGGTAGCGGACGTTGAGCTCAAACCCAAGCGGCGCTCATCTGGACGCAGGCTGCTTGCGGTAGTGTCCGCCCCTTCGAGCGGCAAAGTTTTTCTGGGTACAGCCGGATATTGCGGCGCTACCACTCGTGGGCTGCGATCATGCAAACGGAGATTGTGATGAAGATCCTTCACGTTGTCGCGGCGGGAGCCCTCGCGACGCTGACCGCTTGCGCGACGAAACCTGCTGCGTTTGCGGAAGGCCCCGATTGCAGGCCGATGGTCGCTTATGTGGTCCTCCAGTGCTGGTACGGGGGTCGGGATGCGGGGCTGAGCCAATGCCAGAGCCTTCGGGAAAGCCCCCCAGGCTGCGGCATCGACACAGACGCAGTTGCCTTCTTCAAC
>JADGMZ010000234.1 GCA_015234495.1 Brevundimonas sp.
GGCCTGGGTCGCGGCGAGATCACCCTCGAGAAGCTGGAAGAGATCTCTCCCGGCCAGTGGTGGCAGATCGCCGTCGATGACGAGAAGGTCATGGGCGAGCTGGAGGCCATGCGCCGCCAGTTCGACGAGGCCCGCAAGCGTCTCGACCGCCGCTTCGAGGACAAGGTCGACAAGCTGCAGCGCGGCGACGAACTGCCCCCGGGCGTGATGAAGATGGTCAAGGTCTTCGTGGCCGTGAAGCGCAAGCTTCAGCCCGGCGACAAGATGGCCGGCCGTCACGGCAACAAGGGCGTCATCTCCAAGATCCTGCCGATCGAGGACATGCCGCACCTGGAAGACGGCACCACCGTCGACCTGGTTCTGAACCCGCTGGGCGTGCCCTCGCGCATGAACATCGGCCAGATCTTCGAAACCCATCTGGGTTGGGCCGCGGCCGGTCTCGGCAAGCAGATCCAGGGCCTGCTGGAAGCCTGGCAACAGGGCGGACAGAAGAAGGCGCTGGTTGACCACCTGACCTCGATCTACGGCAAGGACACCCCCCTGCCGGAATCGGAAGAAGACCTGGTCGAGCTGGCCCGGAACCTGTCGAAGGGCGTGCCCTTCGCCACGCCGGTCTTCGATGGCGCGCACATCAACGACATCGAGGACCTGCTGGAGAAGGCGGGCCTGGACCGTACCGGCCAGTCGATCGTCTATGACGGTCAGACCGGCGAGCAGTTCAAGCGTCCGGTCACGGTCGGCTACATCTACATGCTGAAGCTGCACCACCTGGTGGACGACAAGATCCACGCCCGCTCGATCGGCCCGTACTCGCTGGTCACCCAGCAGCCGCTGGGCGGCAAGGCGCAGTTCGGCGGTCAGCGCTTCGGCGAGATGGAGGTGTGGGCGCTCGAGGCTTACGGCGCGGCCTACACCCTGCAGGAGATGCTGACGGTGAAGTCCGACGACGTGGCCGGGCGGACCAAGGTCTACGAGGCCATCGTCCGTGGCGACGACAGCTTCGAGGCCGGCATTCCCGAGAGCTTCAACGTGCTCGTCAAGGAAATGCGTTCGCTGGGTCTGAACGTGGAGCTGGAGAACTCGTGAGTGGCGAGTGGCGGGTGACGAGTGGCGAGAACGCCCCGTCCCCCGCCACAGCCAGCCTTCTCGTCACTCACCACTCGCCACTCGACACTTTGTTTTCGCGGCCCCGCCGCAGAAGGAACTCAAGATGAACCAGGAAGTCCTGAACATCTTCAACCCGGTCCCGGTCACCCCGACCTTCGACCAGATCAAGATCGCCCTGGCTTCGCCGGAGAAGATCCGGTCGTGGTCGTTCGGCGAGATCAAGAAGCCGGAAACCATCAACTACCGGACGTTCAAGCCCGAGCGTGACGGCCTGTTCTGCGCCCGTATCTTTGGCCCGACCAAGGACTACGAATGCCTGTGCGGCAAGTACAAGCGCATGAAGTACAAGGGCATCATCTGCGAAAAGTGCGGCGTCGAGGTCACCCTGGCCCGCGTCCGGCGCGAACGCATGGGCCACATCGAGCTGGCCGCTCCGGTCGCCCACATCTGGTTCCTGAAGTCGCTGCCGTCGCGTATCGCCCTGATGCTCGACATGGCCCTGAAGGACGTCGAACGCGTTCTGTATTTCGAGAACTACATCGTCACCGAGCCGGGCCTGACCCCGCTGAAGCAGAACCAGCTGCTGACCGAGGACGAGTTCTACCGCTACCAGGACGAGTACGGCGATGACGGCTTCACCGCCGAGATCGGCGCCGAGGCCGTGCGCAACCTGCTGATCGGCATCGACCTGCACGCCGAGGCCGAGAAGCACCGCGCCGAACTGGCCGACAGCCCCTCGGAAATGAAGGCCAAGAAGGCCTCCAAGCGCCTGAAGCTGATCGAGGCCTTCCTCGAGAGCGGCAACAAGCCCGAGTGGATGATCCTGACGGTCGTCCCGGTGATCCCGCCCGAGCTGCGCCCGCTGGTGCCGCTGGACGGCGGCCGCTTCGCTACCTCGGACCTGAACGACCTGTACCGTCGGGTCATCAACCGCAACAACCGCCTGAAGCGCCTGATCGAGCTGCGCGCGCCCGACATCATCATCCGCAACGAGAAGCGGATGCTGCAGGAGTCGGTCGACGCCCTGTTCGACAACGGCCGCCGCGGCCGCGTCATCACGGGCGCCAACAAGCGTCCGCTGAAGTCGCTCGCCGACATGCTGAAGGGCAAGCAGGGCCGCTTCCGCCAGAACCTGCTCGGCAAGCGCGTCGACTATTCGGGCCGTTCGGTCATCACCGTGGGTCCCGAGCTGAAGCTGCACGAGTGCGGCCTGCCCAAGAAGATGGCGCTGGAGCTGTTCAAGCCGTTCATCTACGCGCGCCTCGACGCCAAGGGCCTGTCCGGCACGGTCAAGCAGTCCAAGCGCATGGTGGAGCGCGAACAGCCCCAGGTGTGGGACATCCTCGACGAGGTGATCCGCGAGCACCCGGTGCTGCTGAACCGCGCCCCGACCCTGCACCGTCTGGGCATTCAGGCGTTCGAGCCGAAGCTGATCGAGGGCAAGGCCATCCGCCTGCACCCGCTGGTCTGCACCGCCTTCAACGCCGACTTCGACGGCGACCAGATGGCCGTTCACGTCCCGCTGAGCCTCGAGGCCCAGCTGGAAGCGCGTGTGCTGATGATGTCGACCAACAACATCCTGTCGCCCGCCAACGGCAAGCCGATCATCGTGCCGTCGCAGGACATCGTGCTCGGCCTCTACTACCTGTCGCTGGTCAAGGACGGCGAGAAGGGTGAGGGCAAGCTATTCGCCAACATGGGCGAGATCGACGCGGCGCTCGACGCCGGCGTCGTGACCCTGCACACCAAGATCAAGGCCCGCTGGACCGAGATGAACGCCGCCGGCGAAGTCATCACCAAGGTCATCGACACGACCCCGGGCCGGATGAAGCTGGGCGCCCTGCTGCCGCACAACCCGAACATCGGCTACCGCCTGCTCGAGAAGAACCTGACCAAGAAGGAGATCGGCAACCTGATCGATCAGGTCTATCGCCACTGCGGTCAGAAGGCGACGGTCATCTTCGCCGACCAGATGATGCAGCTGGGCTTCCGCGAGGCGGCCAAGGCGGGCATCTCGTTCGGCAAGGACGACATCGTCATCCCGGCCGCCAAGGCCACCCTGGTCGCCGACACCCGCACCCAGGTCGAGGAGTACGAGCAACAGTACGCCGACGGCCTGATCACCAAGGGCGAGAAGTACAACAAGGTCGTCGACGCCTGGGCCAAGGCCACGGACAAGATCGCCGACGCGATGATGGGCGAGATCGCCCAGCCGCGCGTGCTGGCCAAGGGTCAAAACCCGGACATCAACTCGGTGTTCATGATGGCCAACTCCGGCGCCCGTGGTTCGCAGGCGCAAATGAAGCAGCTGGGCGGCATGCGCGGCCTGATGGCCAAGCCGTCGGGCGAGATCATCGAGACGCCGATCATCTCGAACTTCAAGGAAGGC